>JALZNU010000205.1 GCA_030857495.1 Actinomycetota bacterium
CGTCCTAGTCTCAGACGGAGAGACGACGTACGACCCCGTCGACCAGGAAGGACCACCCCACCATGGCCATCGAACTCCCGGAGCTCCCCTTCGAGAAGGACGCGCTCGAGTCACGCGGACTCTCCGCAGAAACCATCGAGTACCACTACGGCAAGCACCATGCGACGTACGTGAAGACGCTTAACGACCTCATCGCCGACACCGAGCACGCCGACGCCGACCTCGAGACGATCATCAAGGAAGCACCCGACGGGCCGCTGTTCAACAACTCGGCGCAGGTGTGGAACCACACGTTCTACTGGCACTGCCTTTCCCCCACGGGCGGCGGCGAGCCGACGGGTGAGGTCGGCGACGCGATCAACTCGGCGTTCGGCTCGTACGACGATTTCGCCAGCGAGTTCACCGAGGCAGCCAAGACGCAGTTCGGCTCGGGCTGGGCGTGGCTCGTCGACGACGGCGGCCTCAAGATCATGAAGACCGCCAACGCCGACCTGCCGCTGAAGCACGACGTGAAGGCGCTGCTGACGATCGACGTCTGGGAGCACGCCTACTACATCGACTGGCGCAACGCCCGTCCCGACTACATCTCCAACTTCCTCGCGCAGCTGGTCAACTGGGACTTCGTCGCCCAGAACCACGCCGGCTGAGCACGGCCGGCTCGCTCAGCGTCCGTTCGGGTCGTACACGATCGTCACCTGGCCGTCGGGCGTCCGCCGGACGCGAGCGAGATACCGGACGCCGTCTCGCTCGGGTGGCGGCGTGGCGCCAACCGTCGCGTAGACCGTTGCCGCGTCGTCGGCACGGGCCCTGCGGTCCGGGCCGTACTGGCGCACCATGAACTCCTCGACGACCACGACGTCCACGCCGTGCTGTTCCAGCGCCGCGCTCGTCTCGTAGGGATACGGCAGGTACCAGGCGAGCGTGTCGAATCGCACCACGACGCGCGTACCTGCGAGTTGCTGCGCGCTGTCGCCGACCTGATCTCGCACCGATCGCACAGCATCCTCGTAGCGCGCTCGGGTCGCCGGCTGTCGTACGTCGACGGCCGTCGCGATCAGGACGAGCACGACTGCGACGACTCCGATCGACGGCAGCGCACGACCTCGCCCGAGGAGCGAGCGCGGCACGAGGGTCGCAACCGACAGCGCCGCGGCGATCAGGTACAGCACCACGAGCGGCCAGATCCAGCGCACGTAGTAGGACGGAAGCCCAGCCCCGAATTGCAGCGGGAGGCGCATCACGGTGATGACGCCGCCGGCGACGCCCACGGCGAGCAGCAACCACAGACGGCCGAGTATCGGCGCACGGGGGGCCACGGCGATCGCGAGACCGACGCCGATGCCCAGCACAACCGCGACGATGACGCCTGCGAGGAGCGGGCCGGGCATCGAGCCCTCGTCGAGGTACGACCAGTCCTGCTCGAAGCGCGGGCTGACCCAACGAGACGGCGAGAAGACGTCGGCGAAGACCCGCGCCGCCAAGGACGGGCTGCCGGCCACGCCTGCGCCGGAACCCGCGTCGAGGAGGCGAGAGATGTTGCCTCGACCGTCGGCCGTGAACTGCTCCCACAGTGGTTGCGCCCAGGCAAGCACTCCCACGGCGCACGCGATGAGGATGGATCGGCCGACATCGTTTCGCCGATCGATCGGCCTCACCAAGCCGACGGCCAGCGCCGCCAGCAGGATGGCGGTGACGATGATGGGGAAACCGAGATGCGTCTGCACGCAGAACGAGGCGATGCCGACGGCGAGCGCGAGCTCACGCATGTTGCCACATGCGACGAGCCACGCGCAGAGCACGAACCAGGTGAACGGCAGGACGAGCACGTTCGGGTTCCACGCGTCGTAGAGCGTCTCGGCGCCCATGATCCACATGAGCATCACGACGCCCGCAGCGACGACCAGGGCCGCACGCTCGTCACCGATTCGTCGAGCGGCCCGGATGATGCCCCACAGCGCGACGGCGTTGACCAGCGCTGCGCCGACGGCGGCGCCTGCGTTGTCACCGAACAGCCGGACAGGGAGCGCCAACACATCGAACAGCAGTGGACCGAGATGATTGAAGGCGAGGTCCGGCGTCGACCCCGACGAAGCCATGCCGACGAGCGGATGGTGCTCGGTGAGCACGTCACGAGCTCGCATCGCGATCATCGCGCGGTCTCGCAGCGCGACGTAGCCGTCGAGGAGGCCTCTTCCTGTGACGACGACGATCAGCGCAACCGTCGCGACGGCAACGACACGGCTGCGAGACGGACGGCCACCGCTCGAGCGAGGCATGTCGAGCTCAGTCAGTGCCAGGGCGGCGCTCGGATTCTGCTCGCGGGTCGCCGCGGTAGCCGGGCGGGTACGTGCTCGCCAATTCCTCGGCAGTCGGCGTGTGCGCCCGGCGCGCCTCGGACGGCAACAGGGCGGAGATCGCTTTCATGATCCGCTTCGTGTCGGCGTCGGCCGAGCGGTACTTCAGTTCGACGGGATCGCCGACGCGCACGGTGATCTGTGGCGGGTCGCTGACGTTGAGCACGTTGGGGACGCGACTCGCTCGCGGCCACACCTTGTCGGTTCCCCACAGGCCGATCGGGATCACCGGCGCCTTCGTCAACGACGCGAGACGAGCTGCACCCCATCGCCCCTTGAGCTCGGGGTCGAAGAAGGCCGGTCCTCGCGGGATGGTGCCCTGGGGCATCATCGCCACCAGTTCGCCACCGGCGAGGGCGTCGGCCGCCGCGGCGAGCGGTTCGTCGGAGCCGCTCGACCGATTCACCGGGATGCCACCCAAGGCCGCTGCGAGTTGTCCGATCACCGGCGCCTCGAACACCTCCTTCTTACCGAGCGACCGCACCGTTCGCCCCGAGCGGGCGACGGTGATCGCGAGCGCAGAGATGTCGAAGTAGCTGCGGTGGTTGGCGACCACGATGCCGGCGCCCTTCGACGGGATCTTGTCGACGCCCTCGATGTCGAAGCGGGCATACGGGAACAGCTCGGGTCTGGCGAATGCCAGCGCCACGCGCTGGAGCTCGATGCTCGTGAACGGCAGCTTGCGGACGCCCTTCGGCACGTCGAGGCTCATCACGGGCCAGCGGCGAGCGGCGGCCATCACCACCATCGGCGGGTCCGGGTTGACCACCATTGGGTAGCCCACGGCGGCAAGCAGTGGCGTGTCGTACACGCTGTCCGAATAGGCGTAGCTCTCGGCGAGATCGATGCCGTTGGCGGCGGCCCACTCCTCGACGGCGGCCAGCTTCCCGGCGGACCACACGAAGTGGCCGTCTAGCGTGCCGTCGTAGGTGCCGTCGTCGTCGACGCCGTAGCGGGTGGCGATGACGTCGTCGAGGCCGAGCTTCTCGGCGAACGGGGAGACCATGTCGTACGGGCTGGTGGTGGCGAGCACGACGGGCCGGCCGTGCTGGTGGTGGTCGGCGATGACGAGATGGGCGAACGGCTGCACGAGCTCGAACAGCTCGTCGGCGGCAACACGGGCGACGTCGACGACGGACTGGCGGGGCTTGCCCTTCGCCCACACGACGGCCTGGCGGGCGAGCATCATCGCCGGCACGTTCTCGCCGACGGTGTTGAACAGCCGGTACAGCAGCCCCTCGCCCGGCACGCGGCGAGGAGCCATCCCGGCGACGCGCATCGCGTTGGAGAACGCTTCCCCCGACGCGCGCTTCAGCAGCGTGCGGTCGAGGTCGAAGAACGCGGCACCCGTCACAGTTGCGAGAATAGTGACGCTGCCGAGCGGGAGAACCATGACACCCGGTCGTGAGGCTTCGGCCGGTGCAGATGTGCATCGGTCTGTGTCGACCGGCGAGGGAAGCGCCAGCGACGAGCCGGAGTCGAGCGAGCGAGACCACCAGAACGGGAAAGGCCCCGCTTGGGGGAAGCGGGGCCTCTCAACCTGAACCCGGTCGGTTGGGGGAACCGATGGTCGGGTTCTACCGAAGCGGCAGTCTGGGGGGAACACCGCGTTCAGATCTCTACTTGTGAAAGTATGCACGTGCTGACGCGATCTGGCAAGTAGACAATCAGGATACTCGGTATCTTGTTCTGTGATGGACATCCGGCAGCTTGCGGCGCTCGTCGCCATC
>JALZNU010000206.1 GCA_030857495.1 Actinomycetota bacterium
AGCCGCAGGCGAGCGAGACCAGCATCACGGCCAGCGACGAGGCAGAGTCGAGCGAGCCGCAGGCGAGCGAGACCAGCATCACAGCCAGCGACGAGGCAGACGCGGCGCGAGGAGAAAGCGAAGCGGCCGCCGAGCCCGCCACCAGCACGGCCGGTGAAGATGTGGTTGACTCGGCGTCAGCTGCCGAGGGAAGCGCCAGCGACGAGGCAGACGCGGCGCGAGGAGAAAGCGAAGCGGCCGACGAGCCCGCCGCCAGCACGGCCAGTGATGAGCTGGACGCGCCGGAAAGTGACATCCAGGGCCGTGAAGCTTCGGCCGGTGAAGATGTGAACGAGGTGGCGTCGCCCAGCGAGGGAAGCGCCAGCGACGAGCTGGACGCGAGCGCAGGCGAAGCCGAAGCGAGCAAGGAGTAGTAGCAGTGTCATTCACTGCCAAGGACGTGCAGGCCCTTCGCCGGGCAACGGGCGCAGGGATGATGGACAGCAAGAACGCGCTCACCGAGGCCGACGGCGACATGGAGGCGGCCAAGCAGCTGCTCCGTGAGCGTGGGCTGGCGGCGAGTGCCAAGCGCAGCGATCGCGAGAGCTCGCAGGGAGCGATCGCACTCCGCGTCGACGGCAACGTGGCGGCAATGGTCGAGCTCAAGTGTGAGACCGACTTCGTCGCGAGCAGCGATCAGTTCATAGAGACCGTCGACGGTCTCGTGGCGCTCGTGCTGGCCAAGGGCGAGGACGCGGTCGCCGAGCGGGCTCAGGACGTCGACGATCTGAAGATCACGCTCAAGGAGAACATCTCGCTCGGTCGGATCGTGCGCATCGAGGCTGACCCGGCCAACACCATCGGCAACTACCTGCACGTACAGGGTGGTCGCGGCGTCAACGGCGTGCTCGTCGAGATCGCCGCTGGATCCCCTGAGCTGGCACACGACGTCGCGGTGCACGTGGCTTTCGCTCGCCCGAAGTTCCTGTCGCGCGACGAGGTGCCAGCCGACGTCGTCGAGCAGGAGCGGACGACGCTCGAGACGATCAGCCGCAACGAGGGCAAGCCCGAATCGGCGCTCCCCAAGATCATCGAGGGTCGGATGAACGGTTTCTTCAAGGACATCGTGCTCGTCGACCAGCCATACGCCAAGGACGACAAGCAGTCGGTACAGCAGTTCCTCGATGGTGCCTCAGTCGTGCGCTTCGCTCAGGCGGAGATCGGCTGACTCGTGACGACTGACGCCAGCCCGACACCACGCTGGCGGCGCATCGTCTTCAAGCCGTCGGGCGAGGCGCTCGCCGGGCCATCGGGCCAGGGCCTCGACGGGCCGACGCTCGACAACCTCGCACGCGAGATCATCGACGTGCGCGACCGCCTCGACGTCGACGTCGCGGTCGTCGTCGGCGGTGGCAACTTCTGGCGCGGGCGCTCGGGGTCGTTGCGCGGCATGGACGCCACGCAGTCCGATCACATCGGGATGCTCGGCACGGTCATGAACGCGCTGGCGTTGCAGGACTCGCTCGAGCGCCTCGGTCAGGACACGCGGGTGCAGACGGCCATCGAGATGCCGCGCATCGCCGAGGCGTACATCCGCCGCCGTGCGGTTCGCCACCTCGAGAAGGGGCGCGTCGTCATCTTCGCTGCGGGCACCGGCAACCCGTTCTTCACCACCGACACCGCCGCCGCGCTGCGAGCGGCCGAGATCGAGGCGGGGGCGCTCCTCAAGGGCACCCACTCGGGCGTCGACGGCGTGTACGACTCGGACCCTCGCCTCAACAGCAACGCCAAGCGGTACGACGAAGTCGGCTACCTCGAGGTGATGACGAAGGACCTTCGCGTCATGGATGCGACGGCGATCGCGTTCTGCCGCGACCACTCGATCCCCATCGTGGTGTTCGACATGACCGCTCCCGGATCGCTGAGCAAGATCCTCGAGGGCGAGCGCGTCGGCACCATCGTTCACGATGTCTGAGACGTCAAAGTACGCTGCTCACGTGATCGATGACACGCTGCTCGAGCATGCGGACCGGATGGACAAGGCAGTTGCGCATGTGCAGGGGCAGTTCCAGTCGGTGCGCACCGGGCGCGCCAACCCAGCCCTGCTCGAACGTCTCACCGTCGAGTACTACGGCACACAGGTGCCGCTGCAGCAACTCGCCACGATCAACGTGCCAGAGGCCCGTCAACTCCTCGTCCGCCCGCACGACCGGGGTTCGATGGGTGCGATCGAGAAGTCGATCCGCGAGAGCGACCTCGGGGTGAGCCCCAGCAACGACGGCACGATCATCCGGCTGTCGTTCCCGCCGTTGACCGAGGAGCGTCGCAAGGACTTCGTCAAGATCGTGAAGCACATGGCCGAGGAGGGCCGAGTCGCGGTGCGCAACCTCCGCCGTGACGCCCGCAAGATTCTCGAGGGCTTCGAGCGCAACGGCGAGATCTCCGCCGACGAGCTCGAGCGCGCCGAGAAGGAGCTCGACCACGTCACGCACGACCACGTCGAGAAGATCGATTCGGCGCTGCACAAAAAAGAGACCGAGCTGCTGGAGGTCTGATGACCGCCGCTCAAGGAGCAACCGCATGACAGACGACACCGGGCCCGGCGAAGAACGGCACGATCGCGAGACGGAGGAGTTCGGGGGGCCGCTGTTCCCCGATCGTTCGCGCCGCGGTCGCGAGCGTGGTGACGATACGAGCGGCGCCATCCGGTTCGGCCCCAACGACAGCGGTCCGCTCCCGCACTGGACCGAACCGCCCACCGGCGAAGTGCCGCGTGTGCTGCCGGAGAAGGATCCGTCGGAGGACGTCGACGTCTGGTCGACGTTCACCACGGAGACGCCCGTGTGGCGCGACGACCCCGACAGTGACCCGCACCCGAGCGGGAGCGGCGGCGTGCCGCGGCCGGGGGCCGGCGAGTACGGAGTGTCCGATCCGTCCGGTGGGACCCGGCGACCGATCGATCCCAGCGGACCGGTGCCGTCGGCTTCCTCGACCGGTTCCTACAACGTCGACCCGTCGTCGTCGGGTGTCGACCCCACCGGTGAGACGGCACGCGACACGTTCGAGGGTGATCCCTCCGGATCCGTCCCGACGCAGCGCCCCGGTCCCAACCGGATCCAGATCGGCACCGATCCATCCGGCGTCCAGCGCCGCCAGCCACCAACGGGGCGAGGGCTCGGGCGACGTGCTCCGGCACGTCCTGCGCCCCGCCAGCAGAGTTCGTCGCGGGCGATGTCATCGGCGACAGGGCGCGATCTTCCGACGGCGATCGTCGTCGGCGTCGTGATCGCCGCGCTGTTCGTCGGCGCCGTGCTGTGGAGGCCCGTCGCCGTCGTGGCACTCGTGACTGCGATCCTCGTCCTCGCCGGCTACGAGTACTTCGCCAAGATCTCCGAGAAGGGGTACCGGCCCGTCGTCGCAGCGGGCCTCGCTGCCATCGCCGCGGCCCCGCTCGTCGTGTACTGGTTCGAGGGTCTCGAGTTCGTCACGCTCGTCATCGCGTTCGCGTTCCTGGCGGGTGCGACGAGCTTCATCGGTGCCCGCAATGTCGAGGCGGGTCCGCTGCCCAACATGGCCGTCACCACGATGGGCATCATCTGGATTGGCCTCCTCGGTTCCTACGCGGTGGCGATCCTCAACTACTCGAACTTCGGCGGTGGCAACGACATCGGCACCGACACGCTGGCGCTCCTCGTGCTCGGCGTGGTCGCCAACGACGTCGGGGCGCTGTTCGTCGGCTCGGCAACGGGCAACACCGTGCTGCGGCCGTGGATCAGCCCCAACAAGTCGCTCGAGGGGCTCATCGGCGGCACGGTGCTGACGATCGTCTCTTTGCTCGTCGTCGGCATCGCCGACCTCAGCACGACGTGGAACGACGTCGGCGAGCTGCTGATCCTGGGTGTCGTCATCTCGGTGATGGCCCCGCTCGGCGATCTGACCGAGAGCATGTTCAAGCGCAACCTCGACGTGAAGGACTTCGGCGCTGTGGTCCGTGGCCACGGCGGGATCCTCGACCGCTTCGACTCCTTCTTGTTCGTGCTGCCCGCGGTGTACTACCTCATGGTGGTGCTCGAGCCGTGGGC
>JALZNU010000207.1 GCA_030857495.1 Actinomycetota bacterium
GGTACACCGGAAGCCGAATGACGCTCGCCTCTGGGATCCGCCTGCGCGACTGCGCCATGACCACAAGGGTACGGCGCTCGTGCACGCTTTCACTAAATCGCTGGCGGGCTCGTCGTCCGCTTCGCTTCTCCTCGCGCCTTATGTGCCTCGTCGCTGGCGCTTCCCTCGGCACGTTCCGCTAGCAGGCTCGTCGCTGGCGCTTCCGCTGGCGATCAAAGCGAAGAGAGTTCCCGGCGGATCAGCTTGCCGGCGGGATTGCGTGGCAGTTGGTCGACGAAGAGGATCTTCGACGGGCACTTGTAGCGCGCCAAGTGGTCGGCGGCGTGATCGATGAGGGCGTCCTCGTCGATCTCCATCCCCGCCTTCGTCACGACGAACGCCTTCACGGCCTCACCGGTGTGGGGATGGGGCACGCCGATGACGCCCGCCTCGGCTACGGCGGGGTGCAACAGCAGCACGTCCTCGACCTCGACGGGATAGACGTTGAAGCCCGACACGATCACGAGATCCTTCGCCCGGTCGACGAGGTAGAGCCAGCCGTCATCGTCGCACACCGCAATGTCACCGGTGCGCAGCCAGCCGTCGGGAGTGAGCACCCTCGCCGTGGCCTCCTCGTCGTCGAGGTAGCCCGAGAACACATTGTCGCCGCGAACCCAGATCTCGCCCGCTTCGCCGATCTCGGGCTCGTCGCCCTCCTCGTCGACGAGCTTCACCTCGACACCGTCGAGCACCTTGCCGATGGAACCGAAGCGGGGTTCGTGCCCGACCGAGCCGGTGACGGCCGGTGCCGCCTCCGTGAGACCGTAGCCCTCTGAGATGACGACGCCGAAGCGGTTGAGCATCTCGCGGGCGACGTCGACGGACAGCCGCGACGCGCCGGAGATGGCGAGGCGCACCTTGGCGAACGCCTGGTCGTCGACGCCGTCCAACTGCGACCACGCGCTCCACATGGTGGGAACGCCCGGGATGACGGTGACACCGCGGGCGACGATCGACTCGATCGCGGTGCCGGGATCGAACCGCTGGACGAGAAGGACGGTGGCACCCTCGTGCAACGCACCCCCGAGCACGACGTTGAGGCCGAAGATGTGGAACAGCGGCAGCACCGCGAAGACGACGTCGTCGGGTTTGAAGCGGTTGCCGGACGAACGCGCCTGCTCGATGTTGGCCAGCATGTTGCCGTGGCTGAGCATCGCCGCCTTCGGAGATCCGGCCGTGCCGCTCGTGAAGATGAGCACGGCGAGCGTCGACGAATCGACCTCGACGGCGTCGATCGGTTCCGACGCCAACAGCTCGTCGAACGGCACCGCGCCCTCGGCGACGCGGGTGCCTGATGCCGAGTCGGGCCCGACGACGAGCCGAAGGCCCGGCACGTTCGAGGTGTCCAGCCGGCGCCACACGCTCGCGGCCGTCGCGTCGACGACAGCGGCGACGACGCCGGCCGACGTCAGCTCGCGCTCGAGCTCGGCGGGCGGGCTCCCCGGGTTGAGCGGGACGGCGACAGCGCCGATGCCCACGATGGCCAGATAGCTCACGACGAACTGGCGGTTGTTGCCGCACAAAAGGGCCACGCGGTCGCCGGCGGTGATCTCACGCTGAGCCAGACCGCCACGAGCAGCGGCGACCTGCTGGACGAGGACGGCGTAGGTCGTCGGTCGGCCCCGGCTGATCAGCGCGACGTCATCACCGTCGTGACCGTCGAGGATCGAGTTGATGTTCACGCCTGGCTCCCCCACCGGGTCGAGATGGTACGCACGGCGTCAGAGCCTGAGCAATGCGATGGTGCCGGCGATGAGGATGGCTGCGAGGAGCAGCATCATCGTCAGCGTCGTCGCCGGTCTCACACGCCACATCCTACGGCCGCACGGTGTCGCCTCATCGTGACGTCAGCTCGACACGCACGCCGTCGTCGCGGCCGTCACCGTCGTCGATCGCGGCGAGTGTCACGTCGTCGGCGACGGCGAGCCCCAGCTCGTCGGCCGCCGAGCGTCGGTCGAGCACGAGGGCCAGCATCCCGTACGAGTCGGTCACGATGCCGATTGCTCCCTGGCTGAGCTCGGCGAAGCTCGTGACCCGTCGCGCGGTGCGCGACGCGGCCCCGTCGACGAGCAGCCGGACGACGTCCTCGCCGCTCGCGATCTCGTCGAGCTCGTCGGGGCCGATGTTGAGCTGACAGTTGCCGAAACCGTCGACCCACAGCACCTGGCCTCGTAGCCGGCCATCGGTCAGCTCTGGCAGCGGCACGGCGGCGGGCAGCAACGTCGAGGAATCGACCTCGTCGCCGAGCTCCAGCAGGTCGACGCCGTTGCACAGGTGGGCTGCGGCGGGGGCAAAGACGTCACGGCCGTCGAACGTTGCGCCACCGTCGCCGTCGAGCCGGTAGTCGGGGTTCGTGAGCGAGACGGCACGCTGCGCGCCACCCAGCAGCGCGACGGCCGGGGCAAGCAACCCGTTGTCGGGACCGACGAACACGCCGGCGCCGTCCGCGACCTCGACCGCGATCGCGCGGCGGTCCGTGCCGACGCCGGGATCGACGACGGCGACGACGACACCCTCGGGCAGGTAGGCGACCGAGCGACCGAGGCACAGCGCGCCGCCTCGGACGTCGTAGGCGGTGATGCCGTGCGTGAGGTCGACGATCGCGACGTGCGGGGCGAGGTCACGTAGGACGGACTTCATCACGCCGACGAACTCGTCGACGAGCCCGTAGTCGGTGAGCAGTGTCACCGTGTCGTAGCGACGACCCATGGTCCGGAAGCTACCCCCAGACGCGACGAGGGCCGGTGCCAACCCCCCGATGGCACCAGCCCCGTCGGCGCTCCCGGTGCCGTGCAGGCTCCGGTGCGTCTCAGTGGCATCAACATAGGCCGGAACCACCTCGGAAGAAAAGTGCCGAGGCGAAAAAAGTCACACCGCCTGCCGCTCAGCCGAACTCCACTGGGGGCCGCGCCCCCAGACCCCAACGGACGTCCGGCTCCCTGGCGGTCGCTCGTCCGTCTTCGGCTTCGCTTCGCTCAGCCGAGCTCCCTACTGCGGGCGGCGGCGGCGGCGACGGCATCCACGAGGGCTGCTCGCACGTCTCGCTGTGTCAGCACGGCCAACCCGGCTTCCGTGGTGCCCCCAGGTGACGTGACGCGGCGGCACAGCTCGGCCGGGTCGCCGTCGTCGCCCAGCAGTTCGGCGACGCCGGCGAACAACGACCGCACGATGTCGGTGGCGAGGCCTGCCGGCAGATCGGCCTCGATGCCCGCTGCGACGAGGTGCTCGGCGACGGCGAAGAGATAGCCCGGCCCCGATCCCGCGAGCGCCGTGAACGCGTCGAACTCGGACTCGTCGAGTCGATCGACCCTGCCCACCGACCCGAGGATCGACTCCGCCCAGACGAGGTCGTTCTCACTGGCCGCCCGGCCGGCAGTGACGGCGGCGGCACCGCGTCCGACGAGCGCGGCGAGGTTGGGCATCGCCCTGACGACGGCAACGTCCGGTCCGACCGCATCGTCGAGCGTCGATGTCGTCACGCCGGCGGCGATCGACAGCACGCGGCGGGCGCCGGCTGCTGCGGCGCGCCGGGCGGCATCAGCGGCACCGTCGGGCTTGGTGGCGACGATGGCGGCGTCGGCTTCGGGGATCTCGTCGAGCACGCTGACCGAGCCGAACGCGTCGCGCAGCCATGCCCGCCGTTCGGGCTCGATCTCGACGACGGCGAGTCCCGTGCCCGGTCCGGTGCCGTGCGCCGCCGAGGGACGTCCCATCAAGCCGGTGAGCAGAGCAGCGCCCATGTTCCCGCCTCCGATGAGCACGAGTGCGTACCCGCTCACCGACCTGACAGTAATGACCGGGTGGACGACGTGGACCGACTTCCCGATTGCGTCCACCCGGTCATCTCCCATGAGGAGTGACGAGCGCCGCAGTTCGGAAGCGCTCAGCCGCTTCGCTCAGCCGAACTCTTCTGGGCGCTGCGCCCCCAGACCCCATCCACGTCCGGCTCCCTGGCGGTCGCTCGGCCGTGTTCGGCTTCGCTTCGCTCAGCCGGACTCTTCTGGGGGCTGCGCCCCCAGAC
>JALZNU010000208.1 GCA_030857495.1 Actinomycetota bacterium
ATCGGGCTCGGGTCGATGATCGGCCCGCCATCGTGGCCGTCGTGCTCGCCGCGCTCGCCGTGGTCGTGGTCGGTGCGCTGGCCGGCGGGCAGACATCGACCGACGACCTCGGGCCACTCGCGGCAGGGGTTTGGTCGCGCGCCGGCTCGCTCGACTGGCTCGCGCCGGCCGTTCGGATCGGCGGCACGGTCGCCGCGCTCGGTGTGCTGCTGTCGCTGATCGCCGGCGTCAGCCGCACCGCGTTCGCAATGGCCGCCAACGGCGACCTCCCTCGCGTGCTCGACGCGGTCCATCCCGACCATCGCGTGCCGCACCGCGCCGAGCTCGCCGCTGGCGCGGCCGTGGCCGTGCTCGTGCTCGTCGCCGACCTGCGCAACGCAATCGGGTTCAGCTCGTTTGCCGTACTGACCTACTACGCCATCGCGAACGCCGCGGCGTGGACACTGCCTGCCGCCCAGCGGCGCTGGCCCCGCACGCTGTCCGTGCTCGGTGTCGTCGGCTGCGCGCTGCTGGCGTTCACGCTGCCGGTGCCAAGCGTGCTCACCGGTGGCGGCGTCCTCGCCCTCGGCGCGCTCATCTGGTTCGTCAGGGCGGCCCGGCTCTCCCGACCTACGACAGCGACCGACTGACCGCCAGGCCGCACGCCGCTGCGGCGATGCCGCCGACACAGGAGAACGCAACGTACAGGGCCGCGCTCGTGGCACGACGGCGTGCAGCGAGGGCGGTGGCGTCACCGGCGAGACCGGAGAAGGTCGTGTAGGCGCCAAGCCCGCCGACACCGAGCACCGTCAACGCCGGGGGAGCGACCTCGGACGCGAGTCCGAGCAGGAATGACCCGGTGACGTTGACGACGAGCGTGCCGAACGGGAAGCCGTTGGACCGGTTCAGCCAGCGGGTGATCTCGCCGCGGGCGATCGTGCCCGCTGCCGCGGCGAGGACGAACATCACCGCCGCAGTCACGAACGCTCCTCGGCTGGCCGGCGGGCGTGCACCCGGCGCACCGCAGCCGCGCCGGCTACGACGGCAGCGATCGCGCCGGCGATCGACACGGCGCCGTAGACGGCGGCGACTACCGTCTCGCCGTCATCGATCAACTGCACGATCTCGAGACTGAATGTCGAGAACGTGGTGAGCCCGCCGCAGAACCCGATGCCGCCGGCGGCGTGGAGCAGCATTCGGTCGGCCGGTCGCTGCGAGTGCTCGGCCAGGATCGCGCCGAGCAAGAGTGATCCGACGATGTTGACGACGAGCAGCGGCCACGGAAACTCCCCGGCGTCGATCGTCGTGACGGCCCAGCGCCCGGACGCCCCGATCGCACCGCCGACGGCAATCGCCGCGACACGACCGGGCGTCCAGCGGATCACTTCGTAGACCGTAGAAGGGCGGGACGATCGCTGGGACTCATCGGCGGTGGACGCGACGGCGTGTGTGCGACGCAGGCGTTCTTCGACGAAGCGGCGGCGTTCGTGGAATCGACGGGGTTCGTCGACGCCTGTCCGATCGCCACCATCGCCGGTGAGATCGCCGCCACGAGCGACACGATGCGCCAGGCGGCCGACGAGGCGTTCGAGTCCTGGCTGCGCGTCATGGAACGCCAACTCGTGGCGGCAGGCATCGAAGTCGGGAGGGCGAGGGAGCTCTCCGTCGAGCTCTTCTGCGCCATCGAGGGCGCGTTCCTCCTCGCCCGCACCTCGCACGACGCCGAACCGATCCGCACGGTGGGCAGGGCGGTGGCGCGCAGCGTGCGCGAGGCGCTGGCCGGAGCGCGCGTACCGGTGCGGTGATCACGACGGCGTAGCGTGGCCGCCGATGCAAGTGACTGTGCTGGGGGCGGGGTCCTGGGGAACAACCGTCGCCAATCTCGTGTGCAACCGCAACGACACGATGCTCTGGGCCCGCCGAGCCGAGACGGCCGACGAGATCAACGACAACCGTACGAACGAGACCTACCTCTCGGGGTTCGAGCTGGCTAAGGGTGTCGTCGCGACGTCCGATCTCGAGCAGGCGCTGCGTCACGCGGAACTGCTGATCGTCGGAGTGCCGACCGCCGGAGTCCGGGACACGATGAAGGAGGCGAAGCGTTGGGTCCACCCGTGGATTCCCATCGTCAGCCTCTCGAAGGGACTCGAGCAGAAGTCGCTGCTGCGCATGACCGAGGTGATCGCCGACGAGCTGCCCGGTCACCCCGTCGCTGCGCTCACAGGGCCGAACATCGCCAGGGAGATCATGGCGGGCCAGGCTGCGGCGAGCGTCATCGCCACCAACGACCTCTCCGTCGCAGCGGCGATCCAGGGGGTGATCAGCCGTGGACTCTTCCGCGTGTACACGAACCACGATGTCATCGGGTGCGAGCTCGGTGGAGCACTGAAGAACGTCGTCGCGATCGCCTGCGGCATCGCCCAGGGCCTCGGCGTCGGGGACAACACGCGGGCGATGGTGATGACCCGAGGTCTCGCCGAGCTGACGCGTCTCGGCGCCGCGCTCGGCGGTGAGCCGGCCACGTTCGCCGGACTCGCCGGCATGGGCGATCTCGTGACGACCTGCATCAGCCCGCACAGCCGCAACCGTCACGTCGGTGAGGAGCTCGGCAAGGGTCGCAAGCTCGACGAGATCATCGCCGAGATGTCGATGGTCGCCGAGGGAGTGAAGACCGCGAGCACGGCTCGCCAGCTCGCCAAGAACGTCGACGTGCCGATGCCGGTGTGCGACGAGATCTCCAAGGTCGTGTCCGGACGGGCGAGCGCCGACAAGGCTTACCGTGGCCTGCGCCTGCGTCCTGGCCACGAGCTCGACCCCGGGTAGGCGTTTCGACGCTTCATGGTCGCTGCGCGAAGTCGAGACGGCGGCCGAGGAACGCAGCCATGTGACCAATTCGACCGACAGCCCGTCGCGTTCTCAACGCAATCGCGATGAGAATCGGGACGGAAGCCTGAAGCGTCAAGGGTCCGCCTGACCGGATTCCCGAGATTGAGATCAGATGTAGCCGTCGAGGCGGGCGAGGACCTGCAGCATGACCTCGTCGGCACCGGCGCCGATCGCCGTCAGGCGGTTGTCACGCCAGAATCGCGCCGGCCAGTTCTCCTCGACGTAACCCATGCCGCCGTGGTACTGGAGGCACGTGTCGGCGACCTCACGCACGAGGCGCCCCGCGGTCAGCTTGGCGATCGTCGCCTGGCGCGTGATGTCGTCGCCGGCGTCGCGGCGTGCCGCCATCGCCTCGTTGTAGACGCGCAACATGTCGACCCGCGCAGCCAGCTCGGCAAGCGTGAACCCGAGGTACTGGTTGGCGAGCAACGGCTTGCCGAAGACGTGCCGCTGGCTGCAGTACTCCCTCGTTCGTTCGAGGGCCCGGTCGCAGGCGCCGACGGTGGTGAACGTCGACCATGTGCGCTCGACGACGAACTGCGCCATCTGTTGTTGGAACCCTCGCCCCGCTTCGCCGATCGTGTTGGCCACAGGGACGCGGCAGCCGTCGAAGCTCAGCGTCCCCGTGTCGGACGCCCGCATCCCGAGCTTGTCGGGGATCTTCGCCACGCTGAAACCGGGCGTGCCGGTGGGAACGAGGATCTGGCTCATCCCGCCGTAGCCGCCTTCGTCGGACGTGCGGGCGAGCAGGCAGAGCCAGTCGGCCTGCAACGAGTTGGTGATCCAGGTCTTCGTCCCGTTGATCACCCACTCGTCACCGTCTCGCGTCGCCCTCGTGCGGATCCCGGCGACGTCGGAGCCGGCGTCGGGTTCGCTGACGGCGATCGACGCCACCATCGCGCCCTCCATCGCCGGTCGCAGCCAGCGATCTTTCTGCTCGCGCGTGCCGAACCGGGCGAGCGACGGCGTCGCCATGTCGACCTGGACGCCGAGTGCCATCGGGAGCGCGCCGTGATCGCAGCGCCCCATCTCCTCGGCGAGGACGAGCGTGAAAAGTGCGTCGGCGCCCTGCCCGCCGTCCTCGGTCGCGTAGTTGAGGCCGAGCATGCCGAGCGCCGCCATCTCGGAGAAGACGTCGTGGAGCGGCATCATCTCGGCCGCCTCCCACTCGGGCACACGCGGGTTGAGCT
>JALZNU010000209.1 GCA_030857495.1 Actinomycetota bacterium
CGGATGGGCGCCGTTGCTGGCGTTCGGACTCGGCGGGTTCGCGGCAGGCGCCGCCGGCCGCCAGCTCGTGCTCGCGAGTCGCCGTCAGGGATGGCGCGGCCTCGTCGGCAGGACGAACGGCGGGATGATCGTGCACCTCGGCATCATCATCATCGCCGTCGCGCTCGCGGCCTCCAACAGCTACACCCGCTCGGCCACGCTGACCCTCGACGTCGGGACACCGGCGTCGGCACTCGGCCACACGTTCGAGCTCGAGCGCATCGTCGAGACCCAGGACGAGCGAGCACGCGTCGTGAAGGCGGAGGTGCTCCTCGATGGCGACCGGGTCTACCGCCCGGCGTCCACGAAGTACCTCCAGTTCGGCCAGGACATCGGCACGCCGAGCGTGCGCACCGGCGTCACGAAGGACGTCTACCTCACGCTCGAGCCGGGCTCGGGCGTGCGCGGGGGTGATCGCGATGCCGTGGTCCGCGTGTTCGTCAAACCGCTCATCCTGTGGCTCTGGATCGGCGGTGGGATCGTCGCGTTCGGGACGCTGCTCGCTGCGTTCCCGTCGTCACGGCGGCGTCGCCCCACCGATCCGGCGTCGGCGCCGGTGCCCGTCGGACGAAGCGAGGAACGCGCCGCAGCGGAACCCGCCGCAGAGGAACCTCGGGACACCTCCCGTGTCGGGACGGACGCCGACGACGTGCCAGCGGAGGAGTTGACCGGTGTCTGACCGGCGCAGGGTCGCTCCGTTCGTCGCGATCGTGCTCGCCGTCGTGCTGGCCGGTCTGTTCGTCGTGCTGCTCGGTGCTGACGCCTCGAGCGACGAGACGGCTGACACGCCGCTGCTCGATCAGCCGGCGCCGGCGGCGAAGGGCGAGCTGGGTGACGGCACGCCGTTCGACCTCTCGCAGCGCAAGGGCAGCTGGGTCGTCGTCAACTTCTTCCAGTCGTCGTGCGTGCCGTGCCAGATCGAGCACCCTGCGCTCGTCGAGTTCGTCGACGCCGAGTCGAAACGTCAGGACGGCGCCGACTTCTACACGATCGTTTACGACGACGACCGCAAATCCGTCGAGGCGTTCTTCGAAGAGCGCGGCGGCGACTGGCCCGTCGTGTACGACGACGACGGCTCGATCGCCGTCGCGTTCGGCGTGGCCAAGGTGCCCGAGACGTGGATCATCGACCCCGACGGTGTCGTACGAGAGCGCATCATCTCCACGGTGACCGCCGACTTCCTGCGGCGCGAGCTCGATCGATTCCGGTTGGCCGGCTGATGGAACGCACCCGGCGCGCAGCTGGCCGCAGCCGGCTGATCGGATGGACGCTGCTCGGTGTCGTCGTGGTCGCGCTGCTCACCGTCGGCATCGTCCGCGATCGCGGCGCAGAGTCGTCGCAGGACCGCGCTGACGACGTCGCCAGGCGCATCGCCTGTCCCGTGTGCGACGGCGAGAGCGTGTTCGAGTCTCGCAACAACGCGTCCGAGGCGATCCGGGCGGCGATCGACGAGCGCGTCACAGCAGGCAGGCAGTCCGACGACCAGATCATCTCCTACATCGAGTCGCGCTTCGGAGGCCAACTGCTGCTCGTCCCGCGCGCCACGGGAATCGACGCCGTCGTGTGGGCCGTCCCGGCGGGCGCGCTCGTGGTCGCACTGGCCGCGCTCGCGCTGACGTTCCGTCGCTGGAGCGCGCAGCCGCGCGCGGCGCCGACCGACAGCGACCGCGACCTCGTCGCGGCAGCGATGGACGATCCGTGAGCGTTGATCCCGACACGCTCGCCGAGCTGGAGGAGCAGCGTCGCTTCCTGCTGCGCTCGTTGCGTGATCTCGACCTCGAGCGTGAGGCCGGCGACGTCGACGACGACGACTACGAGACGCTGCGCGACGACTACACCGTGCGCGCCGCCGACGTGCTGCGAGCGATCGACGACCAGAGGGTGTCGAATCGCGGACTCCCGCGACGGTCGCTGCGGTCGCTCGCGCTCATCGCCGCCGTCGTGCTCGTCGCCGCCGTGGGTGCCGGTTTGCTCGTCGCCCGCTCGTCGGGGCAACGACTCCCCGGTCAGGTCGCGACCGGTGGCATCACGGGAGCCGACGAGGTGCCGGCGATCCTCGTCGATGCCCGTACGGCACTCGGCGCCGGCGACCTGCGACGTGCCGCCGACCAGTACGGCTCGGTGCTCGCCGTCGAGCCGAACCACCCGGAGGCGCTTGCGTACGTCGGCTGGCTGACGGCGCTCGCAGCGAACGAGACGGAGGGGCAACTCCGCGCCGAGGGCCTGGCCCGCGGCAGGGAACGGCTGCGGCAGGCGATCGCGGCGGACAGTGACTACGCCGACCCGCACTGCTTCCTCGCCGTGATCGCGGCGCAGTGGGAAGACGATCAGGCAGGCGCCCGCCGGGAGGGCAGGCGCTGTCTCGCGCTCGACCCGCCGACGCAGATGCGGGCCCTCGTCGCCGAGTACGTCGACGGGGTCGACGTCACGAGCAACTGAGCGCCGGCGGCCGAGCGCCGTCGCCGGGCTGCTCACACGGTCGGCGGCGGCCACACGTGTGCGCGGGCGAACTCGCCCCCCTCGCGTGTGATGACCCAGATGGTGGCCTTGCGCCAGTCGGCTGGGGTCGTCACGTCCATGCCACGGCGGGCGAGCGTGTCGACGACGGACGGCACGACGTCACCGTGGGTGCAGCACACGGCCGGGATGTCGACGCCGGCGAGGAGATCGATGGCAGCGACGATGTCGGCGCCCTCCGACAGCGACGGGCTCTCGGCTATGGGGAACCCGGTGATCTCGGCGAGCGGTTCGAGCGTCTGGCGGCATCGCCGGTACGGGCTCGACCACAGCGCCGCAGGGCTCAGCGGCGCGAGGCGGGCAGCGAGCGCCTTCGCCTGCGACCATCCCTTGTCACTCAGCGGTCGCGTCCGGTCGTCGCCGTCCCAGCGGTCCCGCTTCCCGGCATGCGCGTGCCGCACGAGATAGATCGTCATCTCGCATCTTCGCCGGTGAGCCGACGATGGCGCGCCGTGAGCCCGACGACGAGCACGGCCCAGGCGACAGCGGCGGCCATCTGGACGACGGAGCTGCCCACCTGCCATGCGACGTCCTCGACGATGATCTCGGCGCGGTCGTCGGTCTCGGGCTGGAAGCTGGAATAGCGCGCCACGACCTGGGGCAGGAACGCGAGCGGAACGATGCCGAACAACACCCACCACACGTAGACGACAGGGCCTGCGCGACCGGTGCGCCATCCGTCGCCGGCCCCGGTACGAGGGTCCGAGGCCCGCCACGCCTCTTGCAGGAACAGCATCGGGATCACGAAGAGCACCGGTGGCAGGAACCACCCGCCTGCGGCCATGCCGGGACTCCACGTCGTGCGCCGCCCAAGGGTTCGGTGATTGCGGGCGATGCGGGCACACCACATGACGACCACGACGGCCGCTGCGATCGCGACCAACGAGCTGAGACCCGTTGACGCGGTGGCCGGCGCGACGGCCTCGTTGAACTCGTCCTCTGAGATCTCGCGATCGAGATACGCGGCTGCCTCGTCGCGTGCGGCGAGCGACAGCAGCGTGCCGGCGAGACCGACGACGGCGGTGACGAGAGGCAGCAGGGTGGCCCACCTTGCGAGGCTGCCGACGACCCGCAGTGATTCGGTGCCGCCGCCCGACGTCACGTTGAAACCGCCGCCGCGCGGAGGATCGAGCGAAGGCGGAGGCGGAGGGGGCGGCGCCGCGCTCATCGCTGCACCATGGCCGTGTGGATGATCGACGGGGACGACGGGCGGTGCACCAATGAGCGCTCCGCTGCTGCGCAGCGGCGCACCCCAACGATGGCTCGCTCGCGGGGCTCGCTCACCGGCGGGACTGTAGTGGGCTCACGCCCATCCCAGTTCGTGGAGTCGCTCGTCGTCGATGCCCGCTGCGTGGGCCACCTCGTGAATCACGGTGACGTACACCTCCTCGTCGAGATCATCGAGATCGTCGCACGCGTCGCACAGTGCGAGCCGGTAGATCGTGACGATGTCGGGGCCCTCGTGGCCGGTCCGCTCCGTGTGCGGCACACCG
>JALZNU010000210.1 GCA_030857495.1 Actinomycetota bacterium
GCGCAGCAGCGGTGTCTGCGACGGGAATGGCGGTCGCCCCGGAGGCCCCGTCGATCTGGCCCTGCGACGTGAGGTAGGCAACAGCGCCGGACTCGACGGCCAACGCGACGAAGTCGTGGCCGTTGCGAGCCGCGACGATCGGCACGAAGAGCTGGCCGCGCTCGATCGTGCGCGAGTCGAAGTCCGCGCCGCTGATCGTGACGTCGTCGCCGACGAGCGTGGTGCCGAGCGCGCTCGCCAGCTCGGATGCGCGGAACCTCACACCGGCGAACGGTACCGTCGGACGTGTGACGGACCGACCACGAGCGCGAGTCGACAGCGAGGGCGACGAGCGCGAGCGGATCCACCTGATCGTGCTGTACGGCGGAGAGTCGGCCGAGCACGACGTCAGTTGCGTGACGGCGGCGCATGTGCTGCGCGCCGTCGACCCGTCGCGCTACCGCGTGACGCCGATCGGAATCAGCGAGAGCGGGCGCTGGTCCGTCGCCAACGACATCGCCGGCGCCGTGGAATCGGGCGCGCCGCTGCCGGGTCGCCTCGATGCGGCGGGTGACCCCTTCGAACCCGGTGTTGCGCTCACACACGGCGGTCCCCTTGCTGCGTCTCGGTCGGGCGAGCCCACCGGCGCGCCGGGCGAGCGCATGGTCGCGCTGCCGCTGCTGCACGGACCGCTCGGCGAGGACGGCACGGTGCAGGGCTTCTTCGAGCTCGCCGACATCGCCTACGTCGGCGCCGGCGTGCTCGGCTCGGCTGTCGCGCTCGACAAGGCCATGTCGAAGCAGGTGCTCGGCGCGGCGGGCGTCCCCCAGGCCGGGTACGCGGCGTTCGCCGAGCACGAGCGGACGGCCGAGCTGGAGACGCAGCTCGTCGAGCGATTCGGGCTGCCGTGCTTCGTCAAGCCGGCCAACTTGGGTTCGTCGGTCGGGGTCTCGAAGGCGCACGACGGCGACGAGCTGCGGGCGGCGATCGATCTCGCCCTGACCTACGACGAGTGGGTGGTCGTCGAGGAGTTCGTCGACGGCCGCGAGATCGAGCTGGCAGTGCTCGGCAACGAGGACCCGATCGTGTCCGTCGCCGGCGAGATCGTGCCGGGCGAGGAGTTCTACTCCTACGAGGACAAGTACGTCACCGACGCCGCGCAGCTGCTCGTTCCCGCGCCGCTGTCCGACGACGAACTCGCCACGGTGCAGGCGCTGGCAATCGACGTCTTCCGCGCGCTGCGCTGCCAGGGTCTCGCCCGTATCGACTTCTTCTACGAGGAGGGCGGGCGAGGATTCCTCTGCAACGAGGCCAACACGATGCCGGGGTTCACGCCGATCTCGATGTACCCGAAGCTGTGGGCAGCGAGCGGCATCGACTACCCCGAGCTCATCGACCGTCTCGTCGCCCTCGCCCTCGATCGCCACTCCCGCCGCCGCCGCAACACCAAACACTGACCGCGCCCGCGCCCGATCCCGCGACGCGCCCCGGCTCACCACCGTCTGGGCGGGATTCGTCCCACCGGGCGGTCTGGGCGGGATTTCTGTCAACAGGTGAAAGCGATCCCGCCCAGACCCAGTCGGGCGGTCAGGGGCGGAGGGCGGCGGCGAGGTAGGCGCGGAGCTCGTCGCGGAGGGTGCGCAGGCCGGAGCGGGTGGGTTGCCAGCCGACTGCCCGCAGCGCCTCGGGCTCGGTGGCGATGCCCGTGACCGTGGCGTAGGCGAGTGCCACCGTGAGCGCCGGGTCGCCGGCTCGGAGCCTCCCGGCAGCCATCTCCGACGCCATGTACGACGTCGCCCGATCGATCAGCGGTCGGATTCGCGACGCCACCTCGTCGGCCTGCGCCGTCGGGAGACGGCTGATCTCGCGCACGAGGCCGAGCAGCGCTGGACGGCGCACGGCGGGACGAAACACTGCGCACACCACGGCGTCGATCCGAGCGAGGGGCTCTTCCGGTGCGGCACGCACCGCGGCGTCGATCACGAGCGAGAGTTGCTCGGCCGCTGTCGCCAAGACCCCGACCACCAGCTCGTCCTTCGACGCGAACCAGTAGAGCAGCGTCTGCTTTCGGACGCCGACGACGGCGGCGATGTCGTCGAGCGACACACCGTCGACGCCTCGTGCTCCGAACAGGTCGAGTGCGGCGTCGATGATCCGCTGCCGCGTCGAACCCGCAACCTCGCTCACCTCGCCCTCCCCGATCGGTTCTGAGTGACGACATACGACGACTGTCGTCGTATGTCGTCACTCAGAGACATGGGATGCCTGTCTACCACTTGGTAGAGACGTGCTAGACAGAGGAGGGTGATCGCCGAGGCCCTCGCCGCGCGCCGCATCGCCATCACCGGCGCCACCGGGTTCGTCGGCACTGCGCTCGTCGAACGGCTGCTGCGCTGCGTGCCGGACTGCGAGCTCGTGCTGCTCGTGCGCGCCGGCAAGCGTTCGTCCGCAGCCCGCCGCACCGATCGCGAGATACTCAACAACGACGCCTTCGACCGCCTACGCGCCAGCCACACAGAGACCGAAGGGTTCGCCCGTGCCAGCCACGCTGACGGGGAGACGTTCAAGGAGATGTGCGCCCGGCGGGTCACCACGGTCGCGGGCGACGTGGGCGTCGACGGCCTCGGGCTGAGCGACGCCGACCGGACGACGTTCGGGTCATGCGACGTCATCATCCACTCGGCGGCGACCGTCTCGTTCGACTCGCCGCTCGACCAAGCGGTCGAGATCAACCTCCTCGGCCCAACCCGAATCGTTGCCCTCTGCGCCGAGCTCGGCGTCACGCCGCACCTCGTCGCCGTGTCCACGTGTTACGTCGCCGGCAACCGGCGCGGCAGCGCCCCGGAACAGCTCGTCAGCGAAGGACCGTTCGACCTCGGACTCGACTGGCGCAAGGAGGTCGCCGCCGCTCGTCGCCTGCGCGGTGACAGCGAGGCGGCGAGCCGCAAGCCGCCGCAGCTCGCGGCGTTCGCGAAGGCGGCGCGCACCGAGCTCGGCGCCGCAGGCGCGCCGGCGCTGTCGGCCAAGACCGAGCAGCTCCGCGTTCGGTGGGTTCGCAACCAGCTCGTCGAAGCCGGCCGGTCGCGAGCGGCGAGCCTCGGTTGGCCCGACGCGTACGCGTACACGAAGGCGCTCGGCGAGCAGGCACTCACCGACAGCCGCGGCGACGTGCCGGTGAGCATCGTCCGTCCCTCGATCATCGAATCGGCCTACGCCGAGCCGCGACCCGGTTGGATCCGCGGCTTCCGCATGGCCGAGCCCGTCATCATCTCCTACGCCCGGGGCCTGCTGCGCGAGTTCCCCGGCGTCCCCGAGGGCACCGTCGACGTCATCCCGGTCGACATGGTCGTCGCCGCGATCATCGCCGTCGCAGGAGCAGGGCCCGAGCGCGCCCCGGCCATCACGCAAGTTGCCTCCGGCGGGATCAACCCGCTCAAGTACCGCACGCTCGTCGACAACGTCACCACGTGGTTCGGCGCCCACCCCCTGTACGACGCCAAGGGTCAGCCGATCATGGTGCCCGAGTGGCGCTTCCCCGGGCGGGGTCGGGTCGAGCGCCAGCTGCGGCGGGCGAAGACAGTGATCACGAAGGGCGAGCGGGTGCTGCAATCGCTGCCGCTGCGGGGGCGGCAGGCGGAGCTGTCGGCGACCCTCGAGACCCGTCGCCGCGAGGTCGAGCGGGCGCTCGAGTACGTCGAGCTGTACGGCCTCTACACCGAGTGCGAGGCGATCTACCAGGTCGACAACCTGCTCGCAGTCTGGGACGACCTCGACGACGCCGATCGCGAGGCGTTCGCCTTCGACCCGAGAGTCATCGACTGGCAGCACTACATCACCCAGATCCACCTGCCGTCGATCATCCAGCACGCCCGGGTGAAGACGGCGCCGACGAAGACGACCACGGATCGCACGAGGCGCTTGCGCACGCAGGTGCTCGATCCGGCACGCCACGTCGCTGCGTTCGACCTCGAGAACACGCTCATCGCCAGCAACGTCGTCGAGAGCTACTCGTGGCTGGCGACGCGCCGGCTCAACCGGCCCGAGCGGATGAGGTACGTC
>JALZNU010000211.1 GCA_030857495.1 Actinomycetota bacterium
CTCGTCGCTGGCGCTTCCCTCGCCACCCTGCTGCGGGCTCGTCGGCCCTTCGGTTCTCCTCGCGCCGCGTGTGGCTCGTCGCTGGCGCTTCCCTCGCCACCCTGCTGCGGGCTCGGGCGGTCAGGCGTCGGCGGGGGTGTCGTCGACGACGGCGTTGACGTCGACGATCTTGCGGCCCTTGCGCTGGCCGAACTTCACGCTGCCGTTCACCTTGGAGAAGAGTGTGTCGTCGCCACCGATGCCGACGTTGTGGCCAGGGTGGAACTTCGTGCCGCGCTGGCGGACGATGATCGCACCGGCCTCGACGAGCGTGCCGTCGAACACCTTCACGCCGAGACGCTGGGCGTTGGAGTCACGGCCGTTTCGGGTGGAGCCGCCACCTTTGGTCTTCGACATCTGGGATCAGCCCCTTCTCACTTCGCCTTGATCGAGGTGATCTCGACCATGGTGTACTGCTGGCGATGGCCGTAGCGGCGACGGTTGTTCGTACGCCGCTTGTAGGTGAAGCCGTTGATCTTCGGGCCCTTCGTGGCGCCGACGATCTTGCCCTTCACCGTTGCAGCCTTGAGCTCGTCGGGCGTGGCGAGCACGGCGTCGCCGTCGACGACGAGGACGGGCGACAGGTCGACCTCGCTCCCGTCGTCACCCGAGAGAAGCTCGACCTCGATCGTCGCCCCTTGCTCGACCCGATGCTGCTTCCCGCCCGATGCGATGACTGCGTACATAGCGAGAGTCGACTCTACCGGCACTTTCGACCTCACTCGCGTCGCTCGCTGCACCACCGGTGGGGGGAGCACGAGGGGGGCGCTCCGCGATCCCCCCTCGTTATCGGACGATCCGACTTGTTCAATCGTCCGACAATAATTGGGTGCGGCCGCAGGCCGCTCGACTCGACCAGAGCGAGCGCAGCGAGCGACGGGAGAACTCGACCGAACTGAGCGAGCGAGCGCAGCGAGCGACGCGAGTGAGGTCGAAACATCAGTCGAGGAGGGTCGTGTCGACTTTGAGGCCGCGGCCCTCACACTCGGGGCAGACGTCGGAGAACTCGGTAAGGAGGCCCTCGCCGATGCGCTTGCGCGTCATCTCGACGAGACCCAGCTCGGAGATGTCGAACACCTGCGTTCTCGTCTTGTCGCGGGCCAGCGAACTGCGGAACGTGTCGATCACCGCCTGGCGGTTGTCGCGTCGCTCCATGTCGATGAAGTCGATGACGATGATGCCGCCGATGTCGCGCAGCCGCAGCTGCTTGGCGACCTCCTCCGCCGCTTCCTTGTTGTTGTGGAAGACGGTCTCCTCGAGGCTCGAGCGACCGACGTTCTTGCCCGTGTTCACGTCGATCACGGTGAGCGCCTCGGTGTGCTCGATGATCAACGAGCCGCCAGAGGGCAGCCAGACCTTGCGGTCGAGCGCCTTGTGCACCTGCTCGTGGACGTGCTGGTTCTCGAACAGCGACAGTCCCTCGGCGGCCTGGTCGTAGTACTCGATGCGATCGGCCAGCTCGGGGCTGAACGCGGCGACGTAGTCCCGCACCTCGCGGAACAGCTCCTCGTCGTCGATGAGCACGCCGCGGTAGTCGGCGTTGAACTCCTCGCGGATCCGGCGGACCGCCAGCTCCGGCTCACGGTGCAGCAGCGTCGGACCTTTGGCCCTCTTCGCCCGCTCGGCGATCGACTCCCACTGCCCCAACAGCATCTGCATGTCGGCGCGCAGCTCTTCCTCGGTGGCGTGCTCGGCGGCGGTGCGCACGATGAGGCCGTGCTGCGCCGGCTTCACGCGATCGAGGATCGTGCGGAGCCGCTTTCGCGTGTCGTCGGGGAGACGCTTCGAGATGCCGAACGTGCGCGAGTTGGGGATCAGCACGACGAAGCGCCCCGGCAGCGACACCTCCTGGGTGAGTCGCGCCCCCTTCGCCCCGATGGGGTTCTTCGTGACCTGGCAGACGATGAGCTGGCGGGCACGCAGGATGTCCTCGATGCGTGCCGAATCGGAACGCTCCTCGATGTCCTCGGCATCGAACTGCACGTCGCCGCGATAGAGGACGGCGTTCTTCGGGGTGGCGATGTCAACGAACGCCGCCTCCATGCCCGGCAGCACGTTCTGGACGCGTCCGACGTAGATGTTGCCGTGGATCTGGCTGATGTCGTCGGCGGGACGGCTGACGAAGTGCTCGATGAGGCTGCGACCCTCGAGCACGCCGACCTGCGCCATGCCCGGCCGCACCTGGACACACATCAAGAAGCGGCCGATCGGACGCCCCTTGCGCTCGCGACCCTTGCGCTGCTCGGCCGACTCGGCGCTCAGCGTCGCCGGGTCGCGGTCGGTGCGGCGCTGTCGTGGGGACTTCGCGCGACGGCCTCGCACGCCCTTCGCCCGATCGCTCTGGCGGTCGCCACGCTGGTCGGGCTTCGTCGACGTGGAGGCGCGCTCGCTGCGATGGTCACCGTCGTTGCCGGAGTCGCCGTCGGTCGCAGGCTTGGGCGCTGGCATCGTGTCGCCGATTCGCGGCTTGCGCACCGTGGCGCGGTCCCCCGCTGCCGCCGACGGGCGGCCCTCGGAGATCCGCTCGGGCAGCTCCACGTCGCTGCGGTCGTTCTGGGGCGACGACGTGGTGGTCGCCGTTCCCGAGGCGTCAGCGGAGCCCGTGGTGCCCTTGCGGCGGCGCTGGCCGCCTCGGTTGCCGCGCCGCCTGCGGCGTGGTGCGCCGCCGCCCGGATCATCGTCGCGATTCGTCGCGGTGTCGCCGTTGTCGCTGGCGCCTGGTTCGTTGGTCATGTGACTCGTCCTTCCTCATGCGCTCACCGGAGTGAGCGCAGGCACGTCGGTGGGCAGCGAGATGACCTCGCGCCGCACCTCGTCGTGCTCGATCCATTGATGTGTTCTGAGCGCCCGTACGGCAGCGAACGGTTCGCTGCTCGGGTCGCAGTGCGGATACGCGAGCTCGGCGAGCTCTGCGGGACGCAGCGCTCGCCCGACCGTGGCCAGGTCGGCCACCAGCCGGTCGCGGTCGGTGCGGAGTTGGACGACGGCCGGGCGCACGTCGTCGCAGGCACGCACGCCTTTGCGCACGCGGTCGATGGGCAGCGTCGAGGCTGCGAGGAGCCGTTCCGCCGCCAGCGTGTGGTGCTCGGCCGTGAGCCACGGTGCGAACAGCTCCCAGGTCACCGACGTCACGTCGTCCTGCAGCGACACGGTGCGTCCGACGAGCGCCTGCGAGGCGACGACGTCGAAGCCGTCGGGCAGCGCAGCCGTGAGCTGCGCCGGCATGGCGTCGACGTCGACGGCGTCGGTGAGCAACTCGACGTCGAGGTACTCGGCGAGCGACTCGCCACCGGTGGGCAGGGCGAGACCGAAGCTGATCTTGGGGCGTGGCGTGAAGCCCTGCGTCAAGGCCACTGGGAGTCCGGTCTTGCGTAGGGCACGCTCCCACAGGCGGGCGGCATCACGATGGCTCGTGAATCGCACCTTTCCCAACTTCGTGTATCGAAGCCTGACGCGCGTCGTCACCTCATCCACCGACAGGCACCTCCTGGCGTGCGGAGACGCGTCGCAGCGACAGCTCGACGGGGATGAGGTCGCCGACGGCGAGGTCCTGTCCGGTCCCCTGGCTGCCACCGGCGGGCGCCGACGACGAGGCAACGACGTGCTCGATGCCGTAACCCGTGCAGACGCCGCAGTCGTAGCACGGCGTCCAGCGGCAGTCCTCGAGCCCGTGGCCGTCGAGCGCCTCGCGCCAATCGTCCCAGAGGAAGTCCTTGTGCAGGCCGGCGGTGAGGTGGTCCCACGGCAGCACCTCGTCGCGCTCGCGGTGGCGCTCGACGTACCACTCGACCGACAGGCCCTCCGCCTCCATCGCCGCCGTCCACTTGTCGAGCGAGAAGTGCTCGCCCCACTCCTGGAACGTGCCGCCGTCGCGCCACACCCGCTCGATGACGCGCCCGATGCGACGGTCGCCCCTGCTGGCGATGCCCTCGGCGAGGGTTGCTGCCGGGTCGTGCCACTTGAGCTGCAC
>JALZNU010000212.1 GCA_030857495.1 Actinomycetota bacterium
AGCTCGTGCGCCCTGCCATGGTCACCCGCTGCCAGCACCGCGTGCTCGACGAGGTGACTCGCCATGCGGAGGTCACCCTCGTCGGCGAGGGCGGCCGCACGGTCGAGCACGCGGTCGATCCCTCCGGCCAGGTCCAGCCACTCCGCCGCCTGCTGGGCTCGCGGCGCAGGCAGCAGGTGATCGGGCTCGCCGTCGTACCAGCCGCCGTAGCGACGCCACACGTTGCGAACGATGAACTGAGGGTGGTCGTACACCGGTTGCAGGTAGGGGAGGTCGGCGAACCGCTCGGGAACCGTCACCTCGTGGATCACGCGATCGAGCGTCACGCCGAGGTTCATCAGCTCGAGCGTCTGGCGTTCGATCGAGTCGAGCAGGTCGGCCGTGTCGGTGACCGCGGCGACGATCCGCTCGGCGCCGAAGATCGGGAGCCCGTGGCCGCTGAGCATCACCTCGGCGCCCGTCGTCGCCATCGCTCGCAGCGCGTCGGCCCAGTCGCTCACGTAGCGCTGCACCTTCTGGGGGTTGCCGGCGTTCGGGATCGCCCAGATGAACAGGTCGCCGGGATGCAAGAGGCTCAGCTCGGGCACGTAAGTCCACGTCGCGTCGTCGGTCTCGCCGCGCCCGTGATGGAGCTCGAACGTGAGGCCGCCCTTCGTGAACGTCAGCTCGTCGCAATAGGTGAGATCCGGGTAGCGGTACGTGTCGGGCCACCGGAACAGCTCCGGCGGGAGACCGAACTGGCGTTGGTTGATGGCTGCGTTCCAGCCCGTCGTTCGCTCGTAGCGACGAAAGTGATCGGGCGTGTCGGCGTGGGCGTACACGACGGGCCGGTCGCGCCCGGACTCATCGGCTTCGGCATCGAAGCGCCCGAGGCCGAGCACGTGATCGACGTGGTGATGGCTGAACACCGCAGCGTCGACGTTCGACCCCGGTCGCCACGCTCGCACCTGGTCGTAGAGGTGGTCGGCGTCGAAGCTGCCACCCGTGTCGAGCAGCACGAGACCGTCGCCGGTGTCGACGGCGCTCACGGATGCGATTGACACGAACGTGAGCACGCCGGGCGCGATCTCCTCGGCCTGCCGGTCGAGCACCGGTGCCACGGGGTGATGCTCGTGCACGAGGTCGCCATCGCCGTTCCAGTGACGCTCGGCGAGCGCACGAATCGAGTCAACCATTCTTTGAACGTACGCTGGGGCAATGAGCACCACCGCAACCGAGCGACCACTGTCGACCGACCGCGCTGCGCCGCCAGCCGCAGTGGCCGTCGAACGCGACGGCGACGTCGTGACGCTGACGCTCGACCGACCGCAGAAGCGCAACGCGCTCGCGCTCGACGTGATGGTCGAGCTCACGGACGCACTGGCCGCGATCGGCAACAGCGACGCGCTCGGCGTGATCCTCGCTGCCAACGGCCCGGTGTTCTCCGCCGGTCACAACTTCGGCGACATGTCCGGCGCCTCGCTCGACCAGGCGCGCCACCTCTTCGAGGTGTGCACGCAAATGATGGACACGATCCAGTCGATCCCCCAGCCGGTCGTCGCCAAGGTGCACGCCCTCGCCACTGCGGCGGGGTGCCAGCTCGTGGCCTCGTGCGACCTTGCCATCGCCGCCGAGAGCGCCGGGTTCGCGATCCCGGGCGGCAAGGGTGGGCTCTTCTGTCACACGCCGCTCGTCGCCGTGTCGCGCAACATCGGTCGCAAACGAGCGCTCGAGATGGCGCTCACCGGCGACGTGGTCGACGCCGCGACGGCGGCGCAGTGGGGGCTCGTCAACCGAGTCGTTCCCGACGACGAGCTCGACGACGCTGTCGACGATCTCATGGCGCGGGCGACGAGGGGATCGGCGCTGTCGAAGGCGCTCGGCAAGCAGGCGTTCTACGCACAGGTGGGACTCGACCAGCCAAGCGCGTACCGCCACGCGCTCGAGGTGATGGCGTCGGCCGCGATGATTCCCGACGCGCAGGAGGGGTTCGCCGCGTTCTTGGAGAAGCGCCGCCCCGAGTTCCACCAGCGCACCGAGCACTGACCGAACCGAGATCGTCGCAGTCACCGACGCCACGCCTCACGCCGCGACGGGTTCTTCGTTGGTGGCAGCGAGGAACGTTCTGATGGCGGCTATCGCCGCCCTGCGGCGATAGCGGATCATCCGGCTCGACACCTGATGGCGTCGGGCGACGATCTCGGTCGAGCCGTCGACGGACATCAGTTCGGCGAGCAGATCGATGTGCTCGTCGGCGACGCCGTCGTGCCTGGCGCTGGCGAGCAACAACACGAGCTCGCCCGACGAGGTCGAGCGGTCGGGCAGCGCGTCTTCGAGCTCGGCGGGATCGGTGGCGCGCTCGCCAGACGACAAGCGTCGCTGTGGTGCGACGAAGGCGTAGTGCGCAGAGTCGCGGATGAGGTTGGCGGCCACGTAACCCATGCGTGCCTCGACGTCGTAGGTGCGGATCAGCGTCCACGCCACGGCGACGAGATCGCCGAGCACGTCGTCGGAGGGACGGCGCGTGCCGACGCCCCACTGTCGTGCCCGGTGCCGCAACCCGGGCAGGACGCGTTGAAGCACGATGCGTGCTGCGAGCTGATCGGTCGCAGCGAGCGCCACCACCTTCAGCAGCATGTCGTCGGGTGCGCCCGCGGCTGCCGAGGTGGATGTCGGCCGATCGAGGCCGTGTCCGGTGGCGACGAGCACCTCGTCGAGATCCTCGAGCGGGTCGTCGAGGAGACCCCACGAGTTCGCCACGCGGACGGATGGCTCGTGGTGGGCGAGATGACGCCACTCGAGATCGAGGCGGTCGGCGAGGCGGCGTTCGTGTAGTGCTTCCATGGCGTCGACTCGACACGGAACACCTCACCGCCTCCCTCACCGCCTCCCTCACCGCCGAAAACATGGCGGCTGAGCTGGGGCGATGAGAATGGGATCCGTCACCTGATCGTCGCGTGCGCGCTTCCGAACGCAACGGTGAACGACTCCTCATCCGAGCATGACCACGACGACCACACATGACGTCGCACGTAACTCGACACGTCGCGTCCCGCTCACCGTCGTCATCGACGGTCGCGCTGTCGATCTCGCAGCTGCGGCCGACGCCACGGTCGCCGATCTCGCGTCGGTGCTGGAGTGGGACGACGCCGCACCGGTGTGGATCGACGGTCGGCGGGGTGAGGCGACGGCGTCGCTCGTGACATGCGGCGTGGTTCACGGCAGCGACGTGTCCGACCGGGGCCCGCCGGCGACGGAGGCGGAACGAGCGGTGGTTGCCGTGCGTTGCAGCGCGGGTCCAGCGTCGGGTGACGTCACGCTGCTGTCACCAGGGAGGTACGTGCTCGGCCGCAGCCGGACCTCGTCGATCAGCGTCGACGACCCGCACCTCGAGCCGTACGCAGCACTCATCGACGTCGACGACGCCGGTCTCGTGCACCTCACGCAGCTCGCCGGCCGGTCGCCGGCGACGATCGCAGGGGCGCACGTCGCGGCTCGCGCCGCGCTCGCACCCGACGAGGTGCTCGAGCTCGGGTCGAGCCGCTTCGTCGCCACGCCGCTGCCCGTCGAACCTGCGCCTGGCCCGCCTACCGATCGTTCCGACGCCCGGGCGACGCCGGCAACGTCGTCAGATCCGTGGCGTCGCATCGTGCGACGGCGACCACGAATCGTTCCCGAATGGCGGCCCGCTGCGATCACACCACCGGAACCAGCCCCGACGCGAGCCCGCACCACCCATGACGTCGGACTCGGTTGGATCACGACACTGTTCGCGCTCGCCGGTGCGGTGGTCATCGCCGCCGTGATGGGATCGGCGCTGTTCCTCGTGCTCGGGGCGTGTGCCGCGCTCGGCTCGGCCGTCGTGTTCGTGGTGAGGGCTGTGCTCACGCGACGGCGGCGGCGCGACGAGAGGCGAGCTCGAGATGCAGCACTCGCCGCGTACGAGCAGGAGATCGACCAGCAGCGGAGTGCATTCGCCGCACACCTCCGGTCGACCGTCCACTCGCTCGACCGCCTCGTCGAGGTGCGC
>JALZNU010000213.1 GCA_030857495.1 Actinomycetota bacterium
ACTGGCGACGTGTGCGCTGTGCAAGCCGGTGAGCATCCAGTAGGCCGAGCCGTACGGGTGCGAATCGGCGCCGAAGTCGAGCGTCGCGTACTCGACGATCTGGTTGGCGAGGAACGCCGCGCCGAGCACCACCGTGACAAGCAGCCAGCGCCGCTGTGCGGCCGCGCCGCGCTCGTGTTCGGCCGCCCGGTCGGCTGCGAGCAGCGTGAACGACGACGCCACGAGGACGACAGTGGCGATCGCCGCCCTCGCCGTCTCGAGCTCCACACCGGCCGGTGGCCACGGGTCGTTGCCGGCACGCAGGACGAAGTAGGCGGCGAAGAACGGCGCGAACAGCATCACGTCCGATGCGAGGAACACGACCACGCCGAACGGGCCCACGCCGCGGGCGGAGACGGGCATGGCACCGAGCGATGGCCGCTCGACCGGCACGGCGGCGTCGGGCACGTCTCCTGTCTAGTGCACGTCGCAGCGCTGCGCCGCGGCGACACAACGCCGGTGAATCACTCGATGGCGTCGAAGTTGTTCGCCACCCAGGTGCCGTCGTTCTCCTGCGTCATCTCCACCTCGATGGTGAGACGACCGTCGCCGCGGCCGAGCAGCACCGAGACGACGACAGGATCGTCGTCGGTCACCGAGCTGTCGACGATCTCGATCTCTGACGAGCCGGGGTTGTTGCAGTTCATCTCGCCCGTCAGCTCGTTCGCCACGCGCTCGGTGGCGAGCGATCGCACGGTGTCGCAGTCGTCGGAGTTGGCGGCGTCGACGAGCCGCACGGCTGCATCCTCGGCAGTTGCGGTGTCGCCGCTCACCGAGACCTCGGGCGCGATGGTGTCGCCGCTGCTGGGGTCGTCGCCGCCGTCGAGGAACATCGGCGCGATCACGAGTCCGACGACGAGTGCCACGGCACCGACGATGAAGATCAGCCAGCGTTGGTCGCGCGGTGCCTTCTCGGTGGCGAGCGACGGGGAGAGCGCTGGTTCCTCGGTCGGTGGCAGGTCCGTCATCGGTGGCCTCTCAGGTCTCGATTCAGATGGCGATGAGGATGAGTGGCACGACGAACAGTACGGCAGCGAACGCGGCGAGGCGGCTCTGCGAGCGCAGCGTCCACGTGGCGATGTCGAGCACGATCCTGCGTAGCAGTGGATAGGCGAACGTCAGCAGCACGAGCGTCCAGATCGTCACCGTGATCGTGACGGCGACGACGACCCGCACCCCGTCCTGGTTGCCGAGCACGATCGCCGCGACGAGAGTGTCGGCGAGCGTCGTGATGTTGGCGCCGGCGATGTACGGCAGCGTGTTGGCGCGGCGGATGCGGCCCGTGGCGACGAGTGGGACGAGCACCGTGAGCGACACCGCCACCGACAGGGTGAGCAGCGTCACGGCGAGACCGGTAAGGAACATCGGCCACTTGCGCGTGTACCACGAGTCGTCGTGGCCCTCCAGTCGCTCGCCGCCCATCGCCGGAAGGGCACGGTCGAACGCCGAGAACCCGACGAGCAGCAGCGCCAGGCCGATCGGGAAGAGCGTCCACCCGGGCAACAGCTCGAGTACGAGGTCGGCCGCCCATCCGAACGCCTCATCGGTTGCCGAGGTGAGACCGGGCGACGTACCGATGTCGAGCGAGTCGAGGGCGCCGGCGTCGAGCAGCAGGTAACCCACGATCGCGCCCGGCACGTAGACGAACGCCGTCATCATCAGCGACAGGACACCGATCGACACGGGTGCCCGGCGACCGCCCTCGTGGCGGCGACGCAGGGCATAGATCACGCCGACGACGAGCACGACGAACGAGGCGCCGAGCCGTGAGCCGGTGAGCATCGTGAACGCCTGGTCGCGATCGATCGCGCCACCGTCGAGCAGGGCGAGTGACGACGCCGCCATCGGCGAACCCGAGAGCACGAGACAGGCGCCGAGCCACCCGAGCCCGAGTGTGCTCCACGCGTTGTCGGTGAAGATCGAGCCGTCGAGGAAGTCGATCAGCTCCTTCGCCCCCTCTTTCATCAGGCCGAGCGCAGTGACGAACAAGAACAGTCCGACGACGAGGAACAGCGCTCGCACGTACCACGGCCGTATCGCCTCCGCCTCGACGACGACGACGATGTCCTCGTCGGGGAGCTCGCGCCCCTCGACGTGGGCGATGACCGGTGCCGGTTTCGGTCGCGGGTGGTGATGCACTCCCGACAGGCAAACACACCGGGACGTTGCGCAGCGGCATTCGCCCCTGCGCTCAGGAGGCGACTGCGCGCTCCCGAACGCTGGGGTCGACGCCGCAGACCTCCATCGCCAGCTCGACGAAGCGCTGTGCGATCGGCGACAGCGTGCGTCCGGCGACCCAGGAGATGCCGATCTCGCGCGGCGGGATCGGCGGAATCAGGTCGCGCACAGCCAGCTCGGGGTCGTCGCGGTCGATCGCCATGCGAGGCATGACGGCCATGCCCATGCCCGCACGCACCATGGCGAGCATCGCACCGTTGTCGCGGCTGCGGAACGCGTAGCGCGGCTCGATGCCCATGGAGCGCAGGCCGGAGTCGACGCGACGGTGACAGAAGCCCTCCTGGTCGCCGATCAGCGAGGCGCCGACGAGATCGTCGGAACCCATCGCCCGATCGGGCACCGAATCGGCGCGACCGACGACGACGTAGGGATCGGTGACGAGCTCCACTGTCTCGAACTCGCCCGGCTCGCCGTTCTCCCCGACGACGAACGAGACGTCGATGCGACCATCGCGCAACCACGCGATGAGCTCGTGGTCGTCGAACGTCTCCATCAGCTCGATGTCGAGCTGGGGACGCTCGGCGAGCAGTGGCCTGATGACGCGCGGGAGGAGCCCCGTGGAGATCGACTCGAACGTGCCGATGCGCAGGTTCCCGGACGTGCCGTCGTTGAACGCGTTGAGGTCGAGTTCTGTCATCTCGACGCGGCCGAGCACGGCCCTCGCGTGCTCGAGGACCTTCTCGCCGAGCGGCGTCAACGTCACCGGCCGCGGTCCCCCCGGTCGGTCGAACAGCGAGGCGCCGAGCAGCCGCTCGAAGCTCGCGATCTGCTGGCTCACCGCGCTCTGGGTGTAGCCGAGTTGCAGCGCCGCCTTGCCGAACGTGCCGTTGCGGGCAACGGCGTCGAGGGCGATCAAGTGCCGGATCTCGAGGTCACGGAGGCTGATCATCAGCGATCACGATAGCTAATCGAAAGGGCAGCTATCAATCGCTTTTCTTTGTGATCACGATTCCGTACCGTGATGGTCAGGAATCAAAGCACGAGACACCCAGGAGCATGGCAATGCGAGCAGTGAACACCATCGACCAGGACCGCCTCGCACACGGGATCGCACAAGACGGACTCCTCGCCTACAACGACGCCATCACGGCGATGGTGCTGCGTGCTCGTTCGACGGGCGTGCGCTCGCCGGCGCTCGACGTGCTCGGCGACGCCGCGCAGCCCGAGGTCGCCCGGCAGCGAGCGTTCGGCAAGGTCGCTGCGGCGCTCGCCGCCCACCGGCGTACGCCGCGCGACCGCAAGGCCGCCTGAGCTCGATCCTCCCCCCGTCATCCGCGGCGTACGCCCACCGGCCTCGTGGCGTGCGCCCGGATGATGGGATGATCCCGGGCGTGCCGATCACGATCGCCGCGTTTAACACGGCCACCGCGTCGAGCAACAAGATCCACGACGACGACGTCGCCCGGGCGTACGGGTTCCGTGGCGGGCTCGTGCCGGGCGTCGACGTCTTCGCCTACCTGACGCAGCCGGCGGCCGAGTCGTGGGGGGCCGACTGGCTCGGCGCAGGCCGCATCTCCGCCCGGTTCGCGCGGCCCGTCTACGACGGCGAGGTGGTCACGGTCGACGCCGAGCCGGGCCCAGGTGACGAGACGATGCGCGTCGAGCTGCGTGGCCCCGACGACACGATCCGAGCGACCGCCGATGTCTGGCGATCGACTGACGGCTCGGCACCCGATGACAGTGAAGCCCTGC
>JALZNU010000214.1 GCA_030857495.1 Actinomycetota bacterium
ACCGTCGACCGCGTCATCGGCGGGCATCGCGGCTTCGCCGCCTCACCGACGGGCGTCGAGCCGGCGCCGATCGGCGGTCTCGTCGGAACCGGAAGTCGATGGCCCACGCGGTTGGGGCGCTCGGCGCGCAGCCGCGGACCGCCGCCGGGAGGACGGGCCGCTTGCGCCTGCACGGCGCGGGCCGGCGCAGCCCCTCCTCACGCCACAGGCGCCGGGTGCGCCTCTTGCTTATCGTGTGGCCCTCGCGACGCAACAGCGGGTTCGCAGTCTTCCAGCCCTACCGCGGATGGGCACGGGCGACGGCCCGGAGCCGCGGACGAGACTCCGTGGTACTCGCGGTCGCCGATCCAGTGGGCGATTCCGAGGTTGGTTGCGCTCGAGGTAGCAGTTTCGGAATCAGTCGCCTTGTGCTCTGGTGCTCATCCAGATGTCGCCGTTGCGGCCGAAGTAGAGGCGGTCGCCGTCGGCCGATAGCGATGGCCGCGACTCGCTCGCTGCCGAGTTGACGTTGGGACCAAGGTTGACCGGCGTCCCCCACGGGTCGCTGACGTGCTGGCGCCGGCTGAGGTAGATGTCGTGGAGGCCCCGGGCGCCGGGCAGGTCGGTGCGCGTCGACACGAAGACCATTTCCAACCCGTTGGGGCTGACGTTGGGCATGCGGTCGTCGGCCGCGGTGCTCAGCTCGATGATCTTCGCCGGTGGGCCGAAGGAGCCGTCGGCCTGCTGCTCGCTGACGTACAGGTCCATGTTGGCGTCGTAGCCGGTGCTCGAGAAGAACAGCCACGTGCCGGCGTCGGTGGTCACGAGCGACGGGCTGAACTCCGGGCCGTTGAAGTTGGGGCCGGAGCCGTCGGACACGCACCCGAGATGCTGGGGATCGTCAGGCCCGTGGACCGGGTGCAGCCGCGTGAGGTAAATGTCTCCAAACCCGGGCCCGGTGTTGCATCCGCCAGGCCGCTCCGAGACGAACAGCAGGCGCTTGCCGTGCAGCGGCGTCGGGCAGAAGTCGTTGGCCGTGGTGTTGACGGGAGCCGCCATCCGCTCGGGCGTGCTCCAGGGTTCCTGCTCGTTGGAGCGTTGGGCCACCCAGATGTCGTTGCCTCCGAGGGTGCCGGCGCGCGTCGAGGCGAGGAAGAACGATCGCCCGTCGGGCGACTCGATCGGGCACCCGTCAGCGGCGCCCGAGTTGAGTTCGGCGACCGGGACCGCCGGCCCGAACTCAGCGCTCGCCGCCGCGCCCCCGGACGTCGCCGCCAGCGCCGCGGTCAGCAGGCCGATGGCAGCGACGCCCGCCAAGCGCCGACGGGTCGCAGCAGTCTTCCAATCATTCATGACGATCTCCCCTGTCGTTGTCCACTGTCGTGGCGGCGGTGGCGGTGCGAGCGCCCACGCCCCCGTTGGTCTGACACGGCGAGCATCGAACAGGTCGGTGGCAGGCCGGCGTCGGTCGCGTGGCAGATCCGTGGCAGACCGCGCCGCCGCCGGTGCTCGACGGCTCAGGGTTGCGGACAGCGCTCGAGGTGCAGGTACTGGCGGCACTCGTCGCCGCTGAATGTCCGCGTGAGGCAGTCGGTCGCGATGGCGAACAGGTCGTCGAGGTCCAGCGCCCACACGCGGGCGAGCCCGTATTCGTCGACCGTCGCGAGCCTGGAGCCATCCGTGCTGAGCCGCACGTCCCGGACCGGATGCCGAGATGCGTCAAGTGCGAGCTGCTGGACTCCCGCGTCGGGGTCCCACAGCCACACCGTGCCGTCGGCGTGGCCAGTGGCCACCGACGTGCCCTCTGGACCGAACCTGATGTCCCCGATCGGTGACACGGCGGTGAGCGTCGCCACCCTGTCGCCGGTCTGCGCGTTCCAGACGTCGGCGATCCCCTCGACGCCGCGGCTGGTCGCGTGCATGTTCGCCGGATCGATGCGCTCGATGCCCTCACGGGTGGTCGCCAGCAGGCGGCCGTCGGGACTGAAGCTGACGGAAGTGATGGCTTGTCCCGACTCTTCGCGGAGCCTGGCCACCTCTCCCACGTGTCTCGGACATGTGCGCTGAGGTGATGGCGGCTGGGAAGAGTCCGCGTGTGTGAGCGGTCACGGAGCACGGCAGACCGCTCCAACGGATAAGCCCGAGAGGATCTCTCTGGGGTGAACCATCGGGACGGCTAAACGGCGCCTCGGTTCATCCGTGCTTGTGGGCTCCTGGCAGGCCGTCCCGGCATCGTCGTACGATTGCAAAGCATCGCGGACGCAGTCAACCGATGGCGATCCTGGGTCCGGATCGTGCTGCACTGTTGGATCTGGTCGCCCACCGCGGAGACCTATGACGTCGCAAGGAGACACCCATGACGGTCGCATTCATCCACGGCAACCCGGAGACCGCAGCGATCTGGGGACCGCTCCTCGACGCGCTCGGGCGCGACGACGCCGTGACGCTCTCACCGCCGGGATTCGGTGCTCCCGTGCCGGACGGGTTCGCCGCCGGCGCCGACGACTACGGCACGTGGCTCGTCGGCGAGCTGGAAGGGTTCGACGAGCCGGTCGACCTCGTCGGGCACGACTGGGGTGGCGGGCACGTGATGCGTGCCGCAGCGATGCGTCCGGATCTGGTCAGGTCGTGGTGTACCGACGTCGCCGGCATCGTCGATCCCGACTACGTCTGGCACGATCTTGCCCAGGTGTGGCAGACACCGGACGAGGGCGAGGCGATGGTGGCGGCGATGGCGTCATTGCCGATCGACGACCGCATTGCCGGCTTCGTCGACCTGGGTATGACCCCCGAGGTCGCCCGGTCGTGCGCCGAGCTCGCCGGAACACCCGAGACGGGGCGCTGCATCCTCGCCCTGTACCGGTCCGCGACGAAGGAAGCGATGGCGCGATGGGGCGAGGAGCTCGAAACTGCCGAACGCCGACCGGGCCTCGTGATCGCGGCGACCGAGGATCCGTACACCGGCGGCGAGGTCCTGGCGAGGCGTACAGCGGAGCGGATGAGAGCCGAGGTGGCCGTGCTCGACGGGCTCGGTCACTGGTGGATGCTGCAGGATCCGGAGGCAGGCGTCGCGGTGCTGCGACCGCACCTCGATGCTGCGGCGACCTGATCAGTGCGCGGTTCGTTCCTTGTGACGCTCCCGGGTCGGCGTGGGTCGCCTCAGGGGGCATAAGGTCGCTGGGTCTCATGCGCCTGCATCGCACTGCGCTCCTCGATCAGCTCCGGCTCGCTTCCGAGGTGGGGGCCACCCTGCTCGAAGCGCCGGCGGGCTTCGGCAAGTCATGGTTGCTCCGCAAGCTCGCCACCCCTGAATCCATCCGGTTGCGGGGACGGTTCGACGCGGACGACGCAGCGACGGTGCGTGCGACCGCGACGCCGCTGATCATCGACGACGCACACCTCCTCACACCTGACGCCGTCGATCGTCTCGCCGACCACATCGATCAGGCTCCCGACGGCACACGCATCCTCATCGCCGGCCGCCTCGTCGCTCGCGAGCTCCACGACAACGTCGAGCTCGTCGACGGACAGGTCGTCGACCACCACGCCCTGGCCGTGTCGCCGGCCGAGCTGACCGAAGAGCTGCCCGATGTCGACGAGGATCTCGCAACGAAGGTGGTCGACGCAACCGACGGGTGTATCCGCATCGTGCGCTCGGCGTTCGACAACGCCGAGCAGCAGTCGCGAGCGAACCCGGCGACGATCGCCTTCGCTGTCACGCGTGATTCGGCAACTGCAGTGTTGGCGACGCTCGATCCGTCTGACCGCGAGATCGTCGGGCTGCTCGCTCGGGCGCCGGGACTCGACGAGCACCTGATGCGGCGGCTCGGCGGCGCCGATGTCGTCGAGCGCTTGCTGGTCGCCGGCGTACCGTTGTGGCGCGACGCGGCGGGGCGCCTCGACCTGACCACCGCCGGCGCCTACCGGGCCGCGCAGGTC
>JALZNU010000028.1 GCA_030857495.1 Actinomycetota bacterium
TGCCGCACGCGGCGACGACGAGCAGGCCGGACACGAGCACGCAGCGAAAGACCACCTTGGTTCGAAACACGGTGGGACCCTACCGACGATCGAGCCAGCGTGACTCGTCACGTCCCATGGGTGTCGAGGGGCCGCCGTCGGCGAACGGCCACAGCTCCTCGGCGATCTTGCGGTAGTTGCCGGTCGCCCCGAGGTCGCCGAGCAGCGCATACAACCCGAGGTTGATGCGTTGGATGAACACGAACGCCTTCGGCACGGTGGCGTACTGCGCGATCGGGCTCGATCGGTCGAACGTGTGGCGCACGATGGTGCTCGCGTACTGCTGTGTCCACGTCATCGTGTGGTCTGTGGCAACGGGCTCGTAGAACTGCGAGAAGTACGCCATCACGTCGCCGGTCTCGACGGGCATGCCGGCAGGCAGCAGGCCTGCGGCCTCGACGAGGCGGCGAAATCGGGCACCGTCGTGCTGCACGGCAGCTGCCTGCACCATGTCGGCGAACGTCGTCGTCTCGGCCGTGGTGAAGTACTTGACGAGACCGAAGTCGAGGAACGTCACGCGCCCATCACCGTGGAACAGGTAGTTGCCGGGGTGCGGGTCGCCGTTGAAGGCGTGCATCCGGTACAGGCTGCGGAACACGAACCGGAAGAGGCACTCGGCGGCGAGATCGCGTTCGCGGTCTCCCCACTCGAGCACCTCCGCCCACGTGTGGCCGTCGACCAGGTCGGAGACGAGCACTCGCGACGTCGACAGCTCGGGCATCACGGCGGGCACCGAGATGTACGGATGGTCGCGGTAGTACTCGGCGAAGTGCGCCTGGTTGCGCGCCTCGATGCGGTAGTCGACCTCCTCGGTCAACCGCTGGCGGATCTCTTCGACCATGTCACTCGGGTCGAGGCCGGCGAAGCCCTGGCGCATGATCATCCCGATCAGCTCGGTGTTGCGCAGATCCGACTCGATGGCCGTGTCGACGCCGGGGTACTGCACCTTCACGGCGACAGCCCGTTCACGCCCCGTCGCCGGGTCGGCGACGAGCGCACGGTGGACCTGTCCGATCGACGCCGAGGCGATGGGCACGGGATCCCACTCGGCGAAGATCTCGTCAGGTGGCGCGCCGAGCTCTCGCTCGACCACGCCGGCGGCGAGATCGGCGCTCATCGGCGGTGCGTCGGCCTGCAGCGTGGCGAGCGCCTGGCGAACGGGCTCTGGGAGACCGTCGTCGAGGTAGCTCGCCATCTGGCCGACCTTCATCAAGGCCCCCTTCATGTCGCCGAGGCGGGCAGCGACCTGCTCGGCCGATCGCAGTTGCAGCGCCTCGTCGATCTCGACGCGACGTGGCGCCGAGGCGAACAGCTTGCGCGCCGACGCGCTCGCATACGACGAGCCGAGCCCGACTCCGAGTCCGGCGAGCTGGAGATTGCGACGAGTCCGCCCGGTCGCCGACAGCGGGCCGTTGCGCCGCACTGCGCGCAGGACCGCAGCGAGCACGACAGCGATGCCGGCAACCGCAGCGGCAGCCAGCCACCGGTTGCGAGGTCGCCATTTCATGTCGATGGGGCCGTGAGGACGCCGGTACGTGACGGTCGCCCGGTTGTCCATGCCGGTGACGTGCGCGTCCACTGGGTGCAGGGTCATCGAAGGCGAGCCGGTCAGCCGGCGCGGCGGCGTGAAGCGTCGGACGAGCGGGTGGCGACTTGGAGGCACGCCGCCATCAGCGCCGGCACAAACCTGTGCGGCGCCGACACGACGGCGGTGTGGTCGGCGGCGACACGCACGATGCGGGCACCGGGGATGCCCTCTGCGAGGCGCAGCTGGCGGCGTGGGGGCACGACACGGTCGGCGGTCGTGACGACGACGGCTGTCGGCACGTCGATCTCGCCGATCCATCCGCTCGACGAGAAGCGTCCGAGCGAACCGCCGGCTTCGAGCACCATCCGCCAGTCGTGGCGTGCCAGTTCCTCGCTCGCCCACGGCTCCCACTGGTCGGTCCTGCGCTGCAGGTAGAGCTGCTGAGTCAGCCATGACTTCGCCTGCGGCGGCGTCAGCCTGGCGAGACCGGCGAGCCCGGTGAGGCCGAGGAACGACACCCGCTCGTTGCGCCCGCCGGCGAAGTACGCCGCCGTGGCACACAGCACGAGGCCCTGCACGCGCTCGGGGTGACGGCGCCACACGAGCTGCGCGACAGGACCGCCCATCGAGTACCCGACGGGGATGAACCGGTCGACACCGAGCTCGGTGGCGAGCGCCGCGGCGTCGTCGGCGCAGTCGCTGAGACGGAACGGCAGTCGTGTCCGCAACCCGCGTCCGTGACCGCGCAGGTCGAAGGCGATGACACGGAAGTGCTTGGCGAGCTCGTGGTAGCAGGTGAAGTAGTTGAGATCTGCGGTCGCCGTCCAGCCGTGCAGCAGCATGACGGTGGGCGCGCCCGGTGGCCCGGCCAGCTCGCGGACGTAGAACGTGCCGCGTCGCGCCACGACGACCTCACGGCCCGGCGGGAGCGCGGGAGTGCGCACCGGGCCGCCGGACGAGGACGCAGCGGCCGCACTCAGGGGGTGTCCACCTCGACGACCTCGACGGACAGCTCGGCGCCGGTGGGCGCCTCGTAGCTGACCTTCTGGCCGGCCTTCGCGCCGACGAGCGTCTGGCCGAGCGGCGACGCCGGGCTGAGCACCTCGAGCCCCTCGCGCTGTTCCTCGATCGACCCGACGAAGTAGCGCTGCACCTCGCCGTCGCCCTCGTAGCGCAACGTGACGATGCTGCCCGCCTGCACGGTGCCGTCGTCGACGGCGTCGACGATCTCGCAGTGTTCGAGGATCGACTCGAGCTGGCGGATGCGTCCTTCCATGTGGCCCTGCTCCTCTTTCGCCGCGTGGTAGTCGCCGTTCTCGGAGAGGTCGCCCAGCTCGCGGGCACGTTCGATCTTCTCGGCGATCTGGATGCGGCCGCGGCTCGTCAGATCCTCGAACTCGGCGGTCAGCCTCGTGTGGGCAGCCGGGGTCAGCGGGTGAGTCTCAGACATGGGTGGAAGGGTACCGCCAGGCCCCGACATAGATTTCTCGGGGTATGTCGCATCGAGTTGCCGTGGTCGGAGGGGACGGGATCGGACCGGAGGTGATCACGGAGGCGTTGAAGGTTGTCGCGGCGGCCGGCGTCGCCCTCGAGACGACCGACTTCGATCTCGGTGGCGCCCGCTACCTGCGTGACGGCGAGATCCTGTCCGACGAGACACTCGCCGAGCTGCGAGGTCATGACGCCATCCTTCTCGGAGCGGTCGGGACGCCCGACGTGCCCCCCGGTGTGATCGAGCGTGGACTGCTGCTGAAGATGCGCTTCGAGCTCGACCTCTACGTGAACGTCCGCCCGTTCGTGGCGGACAGCCACGATTTCATCGTGATTCGTGAGAACACCGAGGGCCCGTACGTCGGCGAGGGCGGCGTGCTGCGCAGAGGCACCCCGCACGAGGTGGCGACACAGGGCAGCGTGAACACCCGCAGGGGTGTCGAGCGCTGCATCCGCTACGCCTTCGAGACGGCGTCGACGCGGCCGCGCCGCCACGTCACGCTCGTGCACAAGACGAACGTGCTGACGTTTGCCGGTGACCTGTGGCAACGGGCGTTCGACGACGTCGCCGCAGAGCACCCCGACGTGGGGACGGCGTACCATCACGTCGACGCGGCGTCGATCTACTTCGTGCAGGATCCGGGCCGCTACGACGTGATCGTCACCGACAACCTGTTCGGCGACATCCTCACCGATCTCGGCGGTGCCGTGTCGGGCGGCATCGGGTTCGCCAGCTCCGCCAACCTCAACCCGGCTCGCACGGGTCCGAGCATGTTCGAACCCGTGCACGGCTCGGCTCCCGACATCGCCGGAACGGGCAGCGCCAACCCCGTCGCAGCGATCCTGTCAGCGGCGATGATGCTCGACTTCCTCGGCGAGGCGGATACCGCCGAGCACATCCGCACCGCTTGCCAGGCGCCACCTGAGGGCAAGACTGCGTTCGTGGGTGACGAGATCGCCGCGCGAGTGACAGACTGACGTCCCTATGCCCATCACATCGACGTCCAAGATCTGGATGAACGGAGAGCTCGTCGACTGGGAGCAGGCACAGGTCCACGTACTGACGCACACACTGCACTACGGCTCTGGCGTGTTCGAGGGCATCCGCGCATACGAGACGCCCGAGGGCCCCGCCGTGTTCCGGCTGACCGAGCACATCGTGCGGATGCACAACTCGGCGAAGATCATCGGCATGACGATCCCGTACTCGGTCGACGAACTGGTCGCCGCGACGAAGGCGACCGTCGCCGCGACCGGCCTGCCGTCGTGCTACGTGCGACCGATCGCCTATTACGGGTACGGCGAGATGGGGCTCAACACGTTGCCCTGCTCGGTCGACGTCGCCATCGCCTGCTGGCCGTGGGGCGCCTACCTCGGCGACGACGCCGTGGAGAAGGGCGTGCGGATGAAGATCTCGTCGTGGACGCGTCACGACCACAACACGATGCCGCCGGCGTCGAAGACGACCGGGAACTACGTCAACTCGTCGCTCGCCAAGGTGGAGGCGCTCAACGCCGGCTACGACGAGGCGGTGATGCTGGCGCCCAACGGGCTCGTCGCCGAGTGCACGGGCGAGAACATCTTCGTCGTCCGCAACGACACGATGATCACGCCGCCGCTGTCGGCGGGCGCGCTGGAGGGCATCACACAGAGCTCGGTGATGACGATCGCACGAGATCTCGACATCGCCTGTGTCGTCGACAACATCGCCCGTAGCGACCTCTACATCGCAGAGGAGATGTTCGTCTGCGGCACGGCAGCGGAGGTGTCGTCGGTGAACTCGGTCGACGACCGGGCGATCCCGTGCCCCGGCCCGAAGACCAAGGCGATCGCCGAGACGTACGGCCGCGCGGTGCGCGGCGAAGAGCCCCGCTACAAGGAGTGGTGCGAGCTCGCCGAATAGGGTTAGGCGGCCGTCATACCTCCGATTGCGGCAGCACCCAACGCGACGCGAGCGCATGGCAGGCGGCGGACAAGGTCGTCTACTCCTCGACTTTGGCCGCGCCGCCCACTGCGAACACTCGGCTCGAACGCCACTTCGACCCCAGCGCGGTACTCGACCTGAAGGCCGCCGCCGGTAGGGATATGTTGGTAGGTGGCCCGAACCTCGCAGCACAGGCTCTCGTCGCCGGGCTGGTCGACGAGCTCGCCCTGTTCGTCTGGCCAGTCATCCTCGGTGGGCGCAACCCCGCACTGCCGACCGACACACGCGCCGATCTCGAGCTCATCGACGAGCACCGATTCGGCAGCGGCGTCGTCCACCTCCGCTACCGCCTTCAGTAACGACGCCAGGTGGCCGCTGCTGGGCAGATGGCGATGGCCACCGACGTCGCAGCTGAACGGTCCCTCACCCCGAGCAGAGTTCATCGGCAGGAACGAAAACGAGTACCGCCCCGGGGCGCTTCGGCCGAAGCCGATTCGCCACCGGGGCGGTGGTTCGAACGATCCACCAGCGATCGACCTTCACGCGTTAGCGTGACGCTCGATCACAAAACATCGCCCGTCGGACACGTCACCGAGGTGATAGTTCGGCGGGCGATGCCGCATTTTTGGGGCGATCTCCCGGGTTCCGGTTGGGACGGTTCCCGTTCGAACTCCCCGGTTCCGGCGCTGTGTGAACCCCGGCGCCCCGAAGGGCTCCGGCGTGCCGCCGACCCGAAGGCCGGTGGCGACAACTCCGACTCCCCGAAGGGACTCGCAGCCCCGATCACGGTCCCGGAGGACCCTGACCGGCCGATTCGGTGTCCCGGAGGACCCCGATCCGAGTCACTCGCCACCCCGAAAGGTGCCGAGCCACAATGCCAGGCGATTCCGCCCTGCCGTGGTCCCGAAGGACCGCAACCCCGAAGGGTCTCGGCGCCGACGGCAACCCGAAGGTCACCCTCGAAGCGGAACCAGGTGTCGGATTCGACCCGACGTCCCGAAGGACTCCGGATCCCCTCCAACGTGGTCCCGAAGGACCAATGAGTGGTTCGTTCTGCACCGGGGCCGCATCCACGCTCTTGGGGTGAGCAAGACCGTGTTTGCGTTCTCCGGTACGGCGCACACTCTGGCGTCTGCTTCACGAAACGTCAAGGAAATTCTCACAAGTCACAGGCTTATCCCCGACCTTTTTTCGATGTCCCCAGAAACGTTGCGTTCATCCACCGTTGAGCCACCTGTTGTCCACAGGACACGCGTTCCTGCGGGCTCGTCGTCCGCTTCGCTTTCTCCTCGCGCCGCGTGCGGCTCGTCGCTGGCGCTTCCCTCGCCGCGTCCCTGCGGGCTCTTGGTCCGCTTCGCTGAATTGCGTCGAGGACGGTGAAACCCGATTGAATGGAGACTGATGTCGCCGAACAGGATCTCACTGACCAGCATCATCATCATCGTGTAGTGCACTCGGCCCGACGCCGAGTGCACGTTCAGAGCCGCCCACCCGGGCGGCTCTCGTCATTTCCGGGAGTGGATCCATGACCACCGACAACACCAGCGGTCGCTCGACGATCGAGGTCTTCGACACGACGCTGCGCGACGGCCTGCAGGTCGAGGGCGTCTCGGCGACCGTGGAGGACAAGCTGCGGATCGCCGAGCAACTCGACCTCCTTGGCGTGACGTTCATCGAGGGCGGCTGGCCCGGTGCAAACCCCAAGGACATCGAGTTCTTCGCCCGTGCACAACACGAGTTGCATCTCGCCGACGCCACGCTCGTGGCTTTCGGTTCGACTCGGCGGCCACGCGGCAAGGTCGACGACGACGCCACGCTGCGTAACCTCGTCGAGGCGAACACGCCGTCCGTGTGCATCGTGGCGAAGAGCTCGGAGTACCAGGTGACCCAGGCGCTGCAGTCGACGCTCGACGAGGGCGAGGCGATGATCGCCGACTCGGTGCAGTTCCTGACCGGCGAGGGCCGTCAGGTGCTCGTCGACATGGAGCACTTCTTCGACGGGTTCGCCGAGAACCCCGAGTTCTCGATGCGGGCGATCGAGGCGGCCGTCGTGCGCGGCGCTTCCCACGTCGTGCTGTGCGACACCAACGGCGGCACGCTGCCCGACCGCATCGGCGAGATCACGTCCGCCGTGGTCGCCCACGTCGGCAGCGACGTCACGGTCGGGATCCACTGCCACGACGACACCGGCTGCGCCGTCGCCAACTCGCTCGCCGCCGTGCGCGCCGGCGCCGGACACGTGCAGGGCACGCTCAACGGGCTCGGCGAGCGCACCGGTAACGCCAACCTCACGACCATCATCGGCAACCTGCAGCTGAAGCTCGGCCACGAGTGCATCCCGCCCGGCCGCATCGAGCGCCTCACCGTCGTCAGTCATCATGTCGCCGAGTTGCTCAACCGGGCAGTGAACCCGCAGGCCCCCTACGTCGGCTCGTCGGCGTTCGCCCACAAGGCGGGACTCCACGTCAGCGCCATCGCACGGGCGAAGGACGCCTACGAGCACGTCGACCCGGCGCTCGTCGGCAACAGCACGCACTTCGTCGTCAGCGAGATGGCCGGGAGGGCCACGATCGCAATCAAGGCGGAGGAGCTCGGCCTCGCGCTCGACGGTCCCGCCACCAACACCGTCATCGACGATCTCAAGCGGCTGGAGCACGAGGGATACCATTTCGAGGCGGCCGATGCCTCGCTCGAGTTGCTGATGCGACGCGCCGCCGGATGGGATCACGAGTACTTCCGTGTCGAGAGCATGCGGGTGATCACTGACGAGCTGCCGAACGGCGAGTTCAACACGGAGGCCACGGTCAAGGTGTGGGTCGGCTCGGGCGACGACGGCTCGGGGGAGGACCAGCGCCACGTGCACACCGCAGAGGGCAACGGCCCTGTCCACGCCATCGACACGGCGCTGCGAGCCGCCGTGCAGAAGGCCTATCCCGCGCTCGCACGGGTGCACCTCACCGACTTCAAGGTGCGCATCCTCGACGGCGCGACGGCGACGGGCGCCGTCACACGGGTCCTGATCGACGCCACGAACGGCGAGCGCTCGTGGACGACGATCGGTGTCAGCCCCAACATCATCGAGGCGTCGTGGCGGGCACTGGAGGAGAGCATCGTGTACGGCTTGCTCGTCGCCGAACGGGCAGCCGAGCCGACGGCGGCAGTGACCGGCTAGAACTACGAACGTGGCTGCACCGAAGTTCGCTCCCACCGATCCGACGGACCAGCCGCGCGGCTACGCGCCGACGAGCCACATCCCGCCGGCGTGGGTGCCGAACCGGCCAGGAGACCTCGAGGGTCGCCAGCCCGTCGGCCGGCTGCTCGGCCGCCAGGGTCCCGATCAGGGGTACGTGCTGCGGCTCGCGCGCCAGATCGAACCGAGGGTGCGCGTCGGCGACGACGAGCACATCGAGGACGCCATCGCCGGCGCCGTGGGCGTCGCCCTGCGGCGGGCGTCACTGTTCGGGCGGGCACCGGTCATCCACGACCTGACCATTGCGTTCACAGTGTGGGGCTACCTGAGCGACGAACCACCGGGCGAACTGGTTGCGCTGCGGCGTCCCCTGTTCGAGGGTGTGGCCAACACGACCCACCACTACACCGAGTCGCGAGCGATCGTCGACATGGTGCCTGAGCCGACGTTGCGCATGTCGCACAACGACGTCACGGCCGCCTTCCCGGCCCGGTGGCGCGTGCTGCTCGGTCTCGATTGACGTCGCCGCCGATGTCGCCGGCGCCCGACACGAGCGGAGGGAGATGAGCACGGGCGTCCGACACGAGAGCCGCACGATCGCCCACGACGGGCGGTGCCGGCCGACGCTGACACCGTTCGGGGTGTTCCCGCGCAATCCGACGCACCGATGGGCGCCGAGGTCGTTCGCCAACGCAGTGTGGACACCCGCCGGCCCCGGCACGGTCGCGTTCACCTGGGCGTCGGGCAGCGTCGACGTGGAGGCGTGGGGCGACGGCGCGGCGTGGCTGCTCGACGCCGCGCCGCGCTGGCTCGGCTCGCACGATGATCCGAGCGGCTTCGACCCGACACCGAACGCGCGACTCGCCGACCTCTGGCGCCAGCACGGTCCGTTCCGCCTCGGTGCGTCCGGTGTCGTGTGGCAGCACCTGTTGTTCACGATCGTCGGCCAGCGCGTCACGACGCAAGAGGCCGTGCGCGCCTGGCGCGAGATGGTGACGGAATGGGGCGAACCGGCGCCTGGTCCGTTCGGTCTCACGATGGCCCCGTCACCGGAGACCGTGGCGTCGCGCAGCTACGTCGACTTCCACCACTTCGGGATCGAGCGCTCGCGGGCGACCACCATGATCGTCGCGGCGCGTTCGGCCCACCAGCTGGAGCGAGTTGCGTCGATGGACAGTGACGCCGCGCTGCGCCACCTGATGCAGGTGCCCGGCATCGGCCCATGGACGGCGACGTCCACGCTGACCGCGACCATCGGCGATCCCGACATCGTCGTCGAGCGCGACTACGGCCTGCCGACGATGGTCGTCTGGGCGTTCACCGGCGACGCCACGCGGCAGCTCGACGACACCCGGATGTTCGAGCTGCTCGAGCCGTTCCGACCCCATCGGCAGCGCGTCGTGCGCCTGCTCTTCGCCGCTGGCGTCGCGCCGCCCCGGCGCGCCCCGAGGGCGAGGAACCCGCGCATCGCATGGTTGTGACGCCAGCGGACGCCTCGGCGACCCATGCGATCGTGCGGTTTGACCTCACGGGGGGCCGACACGTGAAGATGCGACCGTGACAACAGCGCTCGAAGGACGGACCGCGGTGGTGACCGGCGGTGGCAACGGGATCGGACGGGCGTGTTGCGTGCGCTTCGCCGCAGCGGGCGCCCGGGTCGTCGTCGCCGATCTGATCGTCGACGCGGCGAAGGAGACCGTGGCGCTCGTGGAGGACGCCGGTGGTGACGCCGTCGCCGTGCAGCTCGACGCCGCCGACGCCGGGTCCAACGCGGCGATGATGCACACCGCCGTCGAGACGTTCGGCGGGATCGACGTGCTGCTGACGGCAGCGGGCATCTCGCATGCCGACTACGTCAGCGGTGATCGAAGCGGCAACGAGGAACTGGTCGCCGAGGCGATCGAGAGGATGGCCGATCCGGCGTCGGCGTTCGTGGACATGGAGCTGGCGGCGTGGCGCAAGGTGCTCGACGTCAACCTCACGGGCACGATGCTGGCGGTGCAGGGCGCGGCGCGCCAGATGGTGGCGAGCGGCGGGTCCGGGTCGATCGTGACGATCGCCTCCGTGGCAGCGAAGCACCCCGACGCCGGACCGTTGGCCTATGCCGTGTCGAAGGCCGGGGTGTGGATGTTCACGAAGTCGGTGGCGCGGCTGCTCGGACCGGCCAACATCAGGGTCAACGCGATCGGTCCTGGCTTCATCGAGACCAACATGACCCAGGTGCTCACCGAGATCCCCGGCGTCGAGGACATGTTCACGACGAGTCTCCCGCTGCGACGCCTCGGCACACCCGACGAGGTCGCCGCCGCTGCGCTGTTCCTCGCCAGCGACGAGTCGTCCTACTTCACCGGCACGATTCTTCACCCCGACGGCGGCTACTTCACCGATTAGCCGGCGGACCCGTCGTCCGCTGACCTTCCTCCTCGCGCCGCGTGTGCCTCGTCGCTGGCGCTTCCCTCAGCACCTGTCCCGGCCGATCCCCCTCACCACCGTCTGGGCGGGATTCCTCCCATCACACGGTCTGGGCGGGATCTCTGTCAACTGCTGGAAGCGATCCCGCCCAGATCGTTCATCCGGTCGCGGTGGCGTGGCGCTGCAGGTCGGCGAGCGTCACGAACTCGAGTGCAGAGACGTGTGTGGACTCGAGCACCACGGGACACGCCGCGTCGGCCTCCAGCGACTCGGCCCAGCGAGCGGCGCACACGCACCACTGGTCACCCGGCTGCAACCCGGCGAACCCGTA
>JALZNU010000215.1 GCA_030857495.1 Actinomycetota bacterium
ACGGTTCCTTCGAACCGCCCGGCGGTAGTGACATCAAGTTCCACGATCAGACGCATGCGGCGAATCATGCGGGATCGCAGCTCCTGTGTCCCTAGGGGCGCGACCCTAGGATTTGCCGATGAGCGCCACTGGGGGGGAGGCCGACACCCGGCTGTTCGTGGGCCGGGCCGTCGAGTTGGACGAGCTGCGCTGCTTCGCGGCCGAGGCGTGGGGCGGGAATCCGCGGCTGGTGATGATCGAAGGCGATGCGGGTGTCGGCAAGTCGTCGCTCCTGCGCCGAGCGGTCGCCGAGCTCGGTGGCTGCCATGTGCTGCGGGCGAGTGGTGACGAGGCTGAGCTGATGGTGCCCTACGGTGTGGTCGATCAGCTGGTCGACAGCGCCGGCGTTGCGGCGACGGACGGTCTCGACCTGTTGTTGCGGTTGCGGGACGCGTCTGACACTGCGGTTGCATCGTCGGCGGTCGGCGCCGAGCTAGTACGCCTCTTCGGGAACCTCCAGGCCAACGACCGGCCGGTGGTCGTAGTGGTCGACGACTTGCACTGGTGCGACAGCCCATCGGCCCAGGCGCTGCTGTTCGCGTCTCGACGCCTGCAACGCGATCGGGTGCTCGTCCTCGTGTCGGCTCGCCAGACCGAGCTGGTCCGACTCGGCGGCAGCTGGGCGTCGACCGTCGGTGGCGACCATCGAACCGGACGAATCCGACTGGACGGGTTCACGGCGGACGACATCGTCGCGCTCGCGACGTCACTCGGGATGGGGCCTCTCACGTCTGCGGCCGCTGAGCGGCTCCGGGAGCACACCGACGGAAACGCGCTGCACTGCCGAGCCCTGCTGGAGGAACTCGACTGCGACGTGCTCAACCGAATGCCGACCGAGCTTCCGGCGCCCCGTGCGTTCGCGGCTCTCGTGCTCCTGCGGGTGGCCGCCCTGTCGGAGCCGGCGCGGCGGCTCGTGACCGCGGCCGCCGTCTGCGGGTTGCACTCACCGCTGGCCCTGACCATCGAGGTCGCCGACCTCGAAGACCCGACAGAGGCGCTGGATGCTCTCGCCGCGGCCCACCTGGCCAGGGAGTCGCAGCGCCGGCTGAACTTCACGCATGCGCTCGTACGGCGCGCCGTCTACGACGACCTGAACCCGTCGACTCGCCGGGACCTGCACCGCCGCGCCGGCGAACTCACCTCCGGCGCGGTGAGCCTCGAGCATCGGGTCGCGGCCGCACTCGGGTCTGATGATGCGCTGGCCGCCGATCTGGACCGAGCGGCCGTGGAGGCCGCCGATCGGCACGCGTTCGGCGAGGCGGCGACGTGGATGCTGCGAGCGTCGGAGGTCGCGAGCGACCGAGGCGACCGGGAGCGCCAGGTGATCCAGGCCATGGAGTGGGCGATGGACAGCGGCGACTTCACCCTGATGGCGGCGATCACCGGTCTCATCGACGGGCTGGGTCCGAGCTCGGGCCGGTCGGTCGTGCTCGGCAACCTTGCCTTCCTCCGCGGGCAATTCGCCGAAGCCGACGTGCTTCTACGCGAATCGTGGAACACCGCGACCGAGCCCACCGACAACGCATACGCCGCCAGGGCCGCGTCGCTCCAGGCAACACAACTGCTCCTCCTCGGCCGGCCAGACGAGGGCATCGCCTGGGGCGACCGTGCGCTCACCCGGTCGGGCGACGACCGATTCCGCACTCACGTGCGAAGCTTCCGGGCGCTCAACCTCGTCGCCGCCGGTCGTGGCCCGGAGGCACTCGACACCTTTGCCGACCTCGCCGACGAACCGAACGATCTCTCCCCGAACGTAACCCAGCGCCGGGTCTTCCGCGGTCTTGTCCGGCTGTTCGTCGACGACATCCCCGGAGCCCTGCGCGACTTCACCGCCACCCGCGCCCGCTACCGCTCCGGCCAGAAGTTCAACTACGACACCCACGGGCTCACGTTCATCATCGACGCCGCGTACCGCGCCGGCGCGTGGAACGACGCCGCAGTGCACGCCGAGTTCGCCGTGTCGCTCGCCCACGACGCCGATCACGTCTGGGACTTCGGCTTCGTCCACGCCCACGCCGCGCTCGTGCCGGCCAGCCGCGGAGACTGGGAGGTGGCGGCCGCCCACCTGGCCGAGGCGTGGCCCTGGGCCGACGGCCTCGGGATCGATTTCGCGGTGGCAATGGTGATCACCGCGAAGACACTTCTGCACGCCGGTCAGGAGGATTGGGGCGGCGTGCTCACCGCCGTCGAGCAGATGCGATCACGCGGCCATCTGGACGCCCTCGGACGGCCCGGAGTCCACGGCTGGCGGCCCGTCGAGGTCGACGCCTACCTCGCCCTCGGCCAGCTCGACGAGGCCGAGCGCGCCCTCGACGAGCTCGAACGGGCTCTCCCGCCCTCGGGTCACCCAACGACCGAACTGACAATAGGACGACTCCGCGGGGTGCTCGCAGATCGACGAGGCCGCGGCGCGGCGGCCGACGCCGCCTTCACAGCCGCACACCGGCTCGCGGCGAGCGTTCCGTCGCCCCACGCGATCGCCCTGCTCGAACTGAGCGACGGGCGCCGGCTCGTCGAACGAGGTCGCCACACCGAGGCCCGGGCCTGGCTGTCGGCGGCGCGGACCCGCTTGACCGAGCTCGGCGCCCGCCCCGACCTAGCGCGGTGCGACTCCCTGATGCGCGCCACCGGGGCCGCACCGGGAATCGCACCCAACCCGACCTTCGGCCTCACACCGACGGAGATCGTCGTGGCCGGTCTCGTCGCCACAGGACGCACGAACCAACAAGCCGCCGGCGAGCTCTTCGTCAGCGTGAAAGCCATCGAGTACCACCTCACGAACATCTACGCCAAGCTCGGGATCCGCTCCCGCCGAGACATCCACCCGGCGCTGCACGGCGCAGCGGAGTCCGCCCCCGTCGACTCAGCCTGAAAGGACCGTTTGACCTGTCGCTGCAGGAGTGCAATAGCGGTGTCGACGGTGAGGAGCGCGGCGATCACGAACGCCTTCGGTGTCCCGCTACGGCCCATCAGCCGGCCAACGACGCCGAATATCCCGAGCCGCCGCGTCATCAATCGCCGGCTACGTGACGTCGCCGATGCCACGAGAATGACAGTCCGGTGGTGGTACGGCCGCGACGATGGACACAGCACTCTCCGCGAACGGGAGCACAAAGACCACTGGCTCGATGACGTTCGGGATGATCTCTCCAACGAACTTCTTGAAGGGTGCACCCCCCTTGAGCGAATCGAACGCCGCTTCGTCCACGAAGGCCTCGTACAGGTAGACCGCGTCCGGCTCGTCGGCACCTGCCACACGTCGAAGCGCAACGTGCCAGGTTCTGAGTGCGGGCCACCTCAGCATCCCACTGTAAGGACTCGAGCAGCTCCGCCTTGCGCCCCGTACGCGCGACCAGCTTGATCATCCCTCCGTATACGGCGAACCTCCAGACTCGACCGTCACGTCAGACCGGCGCACAGATTGGCGGATCCGGTTGGGCTGATCAACAATGTCCGAGTATTGCGATGCGTAGCGCCCATCGGAGGTATCCGGGATCGCCGGTCCGATGCGCTCTGACGACGTCGAGGTGATGCGCGCAATGTCGCCGAACCGGCGCACCACGCCGTCGATCACGAAGCCGACGGCTCGTGAGGGCCACGGCGGGACGGATCGCGGTGACGCCGCGTGCAAAGATTCCGGGTCGTGGACGGACTGGCCAAGGATGTCGAGCGCGTCGCCGCCGAGACCGGGTTCTCGGGGGTGGTGCGCGTCGACCGGGGCGACCTCACCGAGCTGGCCGTCGCGGCTCGAGTTGGCCAATGCGATCTTCGAGTACCTTGAGATCTTCCACAACCGGCAACGACGCCACTCCTCGATCGGGATGCTCAGCCCGATCGAGTACGAGCGCCGTCACGCCGACAACACCGCCC
>JALZNU010000216.1 GCA_030857495.1 Actinomycetota bacterium
TCGCACGGTCACGGCGCTCGACGTCGGCGCCGTCCTCGCCTACGGCGGCGGCGGCATCCATTGCATCACGCAGCAGGTTCCTGCCTCGCAGGGCTCCGGGCTGCCCGTCTCTGCGCTGCACAGTGGCTGATACCGTTCCCGCTCGCACACAGGGAGTGAACGATGGATGACGTGTCGACGCAGGCGGCGACCGACCAGCCAACGATCGAACAGGCGACGATGGCCGGCCTGGCGCGGTTGGCGGCCGAGCGCTACCCGACGGAGGTGGCGGCGAAGCACCTCGCTGACGGCGAGTGGCTCGACATCACGTACGCCGAGCTGTGGGACGTCGTCCAGGCGCTCGCACTCGGGCTCGTCACCCTCGACGTACAGGTGGGCGACCGGGTCGCGATTCTCGTCAACACGCGCGTCGAGTTCATGGTTGCCGACCTCGCGGCGTCGACGGTGGGGGCCATCGTCGTGCCCGTCTACCCGACCAACTCGTCCGACGAGTGCGAGTGGGTGGTCGGCGACTCCGGGGCGAAGCTGATCATCTGTGAGGACGCGGCGCAGGTGGCGAAGATCGACGAGGTCCGCTCGGGTCTCCCCGCTCTCGAACATGTCCTGATCATCGAGGGCGAGGCCGACGGCGCCGTGCCCGTCGCCGACATCGCCGAGCGCGGCCGCAGCGGCGGCGACGCGAGCGAGCTCGACCGCCGTGCTGCGCAGGTGAGCGGCGACGACGCCTGCCTCATCATCTACACTTCGGGCACCACGGGACGCCCGAAAGGCGTCGTGCTCACGAACAAGGGCTTCGCCGCCGGTCGCCGCTCGGCGGCCGAGATGGGTCTGTTCGGCAGCGGCGACGTGATCTACCTGTTCCTCCCGCTGGCGCACGTCTTCGCCCAGATCATCATGACCGACGGACTGGAGATGGGGGCGACGATCGCCTTCTGGGGTGGCGATGCGGCGAAGATCGTGCCCGAGCTCGGTCAGGTCTCACCCACCGTGCTGCCGTCGGTGCCACGGATCTTCGAGAAGGTCTACGCGATGGCGATGGGGCTCGTCCCCGACGGCGAGCGTGAGCGCGTCGAGCAGGCGGTGCAGCTCGGCATCAAGGTGCGCCGCGCCGATCGGGTGGGAGAAGCCGTGTCCGACGACGAGCGTGCCGCGTTCGAGGCCGCCGACGCAGCGATGTTCTCGCTCGTGCGTGGCATCTTCGGCGGCCGGGTGAAGATGGCTATCTCCGGCGCCGCTCCCATCGCCCCCGAGATCCTCGAGTTCTTCTATGCCGCCGGCGTCCCGGTGTTCGAGGGTTGGGGCATGACCGAGACGACGGCGATCGGCACGCTCAACCTTCCCGACGAGTTCCGCTTCGGCACGATCGGCCAACCCGTCGCCGGCGCCGACGTGCGCATCGCGCAGGACGGCGAGATCGAGATCGGCGGCGAGATCTTGATGCGCGAGTATTGGAACAACCCGGACGCCACCGCAAGCACGATGACTGACGACGGCTATCTCCGCACCGGCGATCTCGGGTCGATCGACGAGGACGGCTACGTCTCGATCACGGGTCGCAAGAAGGACATCATCATCACGGCGGGCGGCAAGAACTTGACGCCGGCCAACCTGGAGGGAGACCTGCGCAGGTCGCGCTTCGTCTCGCAGGCCGTGATGTACGGGGATCGCAAGCCGTACCCGGTGGCGCTCATCACGTTGGATGCAGAGACGGTCGTGCCGTGGGCGGAGTCGAACGGACTGCCCACCGATCTCGGCGAGTTGGCCGAGCACGAGGAGATGAAGTCGGTGATCCAGGCCGAGCTCGACGGTGCCAACTCGCGCTACGCCAAGGTCGAGCAGATCAAGCGGTTCAAGATCCTCGACCACGACTTCACGGTCGAGTCGGGCGAGCTGACGCCGTCGTTGAAGCTGAAGCGCAACGTCGTGTACGACAACTACTCCGACGCGTTCGACGACCTCTACTCCTGATCGCTCACCAGTTCGACGCCTGCAAGAGATCGGCCTGACGGGCCGTGCGGAGTGCGTGACCCCACCAGCCGAGGTCGTCGAGCAGCACCTTCATCCCCTGCGCCGCCGACGTCGGCTCGCTCGGCTGGCCGTCGTCGGTGAAGCCGTTCCAGGCGCCGTGAAAGCTGACGGTGTCGCGGACGCCGACGGCGTGCAGCTCGGCGAAGACCTGGCGCAGGTGCTCGACGGCTCGCAGCCCGCCCGACAGCCCACCATAGGAGACGAACGCGACAGGCTTGCGGCGCCACTCGGCTCCTGCGAGGTCGATGGCGTGCTTCAACGATGCGGGCGCGCTGTGGTTGTACTCGGGTGTGACGATGACGAACGCGTCGGCGTCGGCGAGCCGGCGACGGTACGCCGTCACGTGCTCGTCGGCCTCCATCGGGAACACGGCCGGCAGCCCAAGGTCAGCGAGGTCGATGAGGTCGACGGTGATGTCGTCGCGCTCGGCCATCTGGCCGACCGCCCACGCTGCGACGAGTGGGCCGCGGCGACCTTCGCGGGTGCTGCCGATGATGACGGCGAGGTGGAGAGGGTCAGCGTTCACGAGGGCCTCCTCGAGGTGTGGTGGGTGACGCCTCAACGAACGTATGAGTTCAAGTGCTCTTGAAGGCAACCTCACACTCTCGTGACACGTGGCACAGCGCGAGGTGACGGGGCAACGGCGCCGCTGGCATAATCCTGCCATGACGACAGCGATGCACCAGCGCGTCTCGGGCCTCGACGAGCGGACGTCAGGCTGGGTGATCGGCGGCGCACGGATCCTCGCCGGTTTGCTGTGGCTCGCCAACCTGCACTGGAAGGTGCCACCGGCATTCGGCGAGGACAACGGCGGTGGCCTCTTCAAGTACTCCGAATCGGTCACCCGGAACTCTCCGTTCGCGCCGTTCACCTGGGTGACCGAGGAGCTGATCCTGCCGAACTTCCGATTCTTCGGTTGGGTGACCCTGGTCGTCGAGGTCCTGCTGGCGATGCTGCTGCTGGTTGGATACCGCACCCGCATCGTGGCGCTGATTGGGGCGGCGTGGTCGGTGCCGATCCTGCTGTCGGTCATCTACTACGACGCCGCCGACGAGTGGTCGTGGTCCTACCTGATGATGATCGGTCTCCACCTCCTCCTCTTCGCCACCGATGCCGGTCGCCACCTCGGGCTCGACGGCGTGCTCGCACGCGGCGGCGACGCGGCGCGGCGTGCCCTGACGATCGTCGGGTCCGTCGCCATTGTGATCGGCGTGCTCGGGCTGTTCGTCGCCCGCTCAGTCTCCTTTGCGGGGTCGGAGACAGCATTGCTCGGCAGCGACGCCGGCTTCGCCAACTCCGACGGTGCGATCACGCGACGTTGGGAACTGAAGTTCGTGTTCTTCAACCCGCTGTGGGCGCTGCTCACCATCCTGCTCGGTGTGCTCCTCGTGATCGGCGCCCGCGGTTCACGCATGGCCCGGCTGGCGCTCGCCGGAGGTGCCGGGTTCGCGGTGATCGCGGTCGTGGTGTTCATCACCCAGACGTTCGACTATCTACGCGATGACCGAGAGGTCCCGGTCTCGACGGCGTCCAACGCTGCGTTGTGGGGAGCGTTCGCCCTGGCCGGTGTGCTCCTCGCCCGTCGATCGTCAGCGGCCGCGGTTCCCAGCTCGGACGGATGACGCGGACGGCGGCGCGGCTACAAACGGTCGTCGTCGAGGGCGTACTCGAGGTAACGATCAGCGGAACGCTGCACGGCAGCGACGCCGTCGGTGTGAACGATCCGCTTCCACCAGGCGCCGTACACGCGCTCGAAAGGATATGGCTGGATCAGCCGCAGTGCCCGCCGGACGACACGAGGCCGTTCGGGGATGTGGTTCGGGTAGCTGTACATGAAGCTGACGTACCGACGGTCCTGGACGACCGTGAAGATGTCGCC
>JALZNU010000217.1 GCA_030857495.1 Actinomycetota bacterium
TGCTGGACGCCCCGACCACGAGGTCGAACAGGACGGCTGCCTCGGTGGGTGCCGCCGGCACGAACGACAAGAAGCGAGGGTGGTCGATCGAGATGCACGCCGGTGCCAGTACGTCGCTGAAGATGCGGAGCGCCTCGTCGCCGCCGATGCCGTCGTCGGTGATGGTCTCTCCGGCGCGCCTGCGCAGCTCGTCGGGCGAGACCGGGCCGTCGAGCGGCGGCGACTGCATCCGCACCCGGTCGATCGCATAGCGGACGACGGCGCGGGTCAGCCGTTCTGCGTCCTCGTCGTGACGGTGCAACGTTCAGTCATCCAGCTCGAGGAGCTCGCTGCCCTCGTAGCGCTTGGCGCCGTCGCGAGCGAGCGACTCGCCGAAGATCCCTGCGGCGAGTGCGCCGCTCATCAGGAACAGCACGGGGAACAGCAGCAACGCCACGATGATGAGGACGGCACCCGCCATGTCGCCACTGTAGCGAGCCGCCCCGTCCGCTCCGGAGAGCGCCATCACTGCGGTCGGCGGCCGCCGATCTGTCAACGCCCGCTACCGGGAGGAGTGCACTTCCTCGTGGCGGAAGCACGAGACGAGGTGGTCGTTCACGAGACCGCACGCCTGCATGTAGGCGTAGCAGATCGTCGGCCCGACGAACCGGAACCCTCGCCGCTTGAGCTCCTTGCTCATCGCCTTCGAGATCTCCGTGTCGGCAGGGACGTCGTCCGGCTGCACGGCGCGGCGGTCGATCGGCTCGCCGTCGACGAAGCCCCACAGCAACGCCGCTGGATCGCCGAGCTCGAGCCAGGCGCGGGCGTTCGATATGGCCGATGCCACCTTCGCCCGGTTGCGCACGATGCCGGGATCGGCGAGGCAGCGTGCGACGTCGTCATCGTCGAAAGCGGCGACCTGCACCGGGTCGAACCCGGCGAACGCCGCCCGGTATCCCTCGCGCTTGTCGAGGATCGTCGTCCACGACAGCCCCGCCTGCGCGCCTTCCAGCACAAGGAACTCGAAGAGCACGCCGGCGTCGCGCTGCGGTGTGCCCCATTCCGTGTCGTGGTAGGCGACGTTGCGCTCGTTCGAGCCCGTTGCCCAGTCGCAGCGCTGCACCACCTCCACGTCGGGCACGAGATCAGGACGAACGGTGGGCGACTGCCTCGACCTCGACGACGGCGCCTGCAGGGAGGCCGGCGACGGCGAACGTAGAGCGCGCCGGTCGATGATCGCCGAACCCGTTGACGTACGCCTCGTTGAAGGCCTCGAAGTCGCCCATGTCGGTGAGGAAGCACGTCGTCTTGACCACGTCGCCGAGTGTTAGCCCTGCCTCGGTGAGCCGCTGCGAGAGGTTGGCGATGACCTGGTTCGTCTGGGCCGTGATCCCGCCGTCGACAAGCTCTCCGGCGAGCATCCCGACCTGACCGGACACGAACACGAAGTCACCGGCGAGGACGAACGGCGAATATGGACCGAGCGGCTTGTTCATCGGACACGAACGTATCCGCCCGGACGGCTCACGGCGACCGACGGCGCGCACTCACGCCTGCGCAACGACCCGCGCTGACAGACGTCAGCGACGGTGGGTCGGCCAGCGCGGCGCGAAGCCGGTCGATCGCCAGGCAGCGGCGAGCGCTGCGGCGAACACGGCATCGCTGACGGCGAGCGGTTTGCCGCCCCAGTCGGCGTCGGCGATCTCGATGCGGATCGCCGGCGTGTCCTGGGCGCGGAGAATGCCGAACGAGCGGATCGTCAGGTCCACCGGCCGCCCGGTGTCGTCGAGGGCGACCGCCTCCGATCGCACCATTCCCAGCGCCGCGTGGGCAGCACCGGTGCAGTAGCTGCGCAGCACGGTGGCATCGAGCGCCTCGCCGGCGTGCACATGGATCACCAGCTCATCGCCGTCGAACTCCGCCACGGCTCGGGCGCCGCTGCTGAGCGCGGCGACGTCGGGCGCGGCGTCGAGTGATGCTGCGACGGCGAGCAGCTCACCGACGATCGAGGCGCGCAGCGCGACGGACGTCGGCGGGCCGGCCACGTCGACGACCTCGACGCGCCACGAGGCCAAGGTGAAGCCTGCGAGCGCCAGGCCCTGTCGTGCCACGTCGACGGAACGAGCGGGGTCTTCGTCGCCGGAGTGGGCGATGCGCAGCACACCACCTCCGTCGGCATCGACGGCGATGGCGAGTGGTGGCCGCTTCGGGCCGCGGCGCACGACGTCCTCGCGGGTGTACAGCGCTCGCACCGGTCGCCCGTGCTCGTCGGCGAGACGTCGCGCGACGCTCGTGACCTCGCTCGCCACCTTGGCGCCGAACGCCCCACCGTTGCCGAGTGCGGTCGACGGCTCGCCCCCCGGCGCGCACCACGACGCGTCGGGCTCGAGGTAGCCGGGCTCCACCCACGTGGTCTGCAGCGTGCGGACCCACGATCCGGCAGGCACCTCGGCCGGCCAGGACAGCGCGGTGGTCGACCTGCGCCCCTGCACCTTGCCCGAGCGTCCCCGGGCGTCGTCGAGCGAGTCACCGACCACCCACTCCCCGTCCGCGGCGAGCAGTGCCACGAGTGCGTCGTCGGGCGCGAGATCGTCGGAGAACCCACCGGCGCCCGTCGCCACCGCTACCGACACGTGCTGCCCGACGCCACCTTCGATCTCGGCGCGGACGCTCGCCGCGTCGTCGTCACGCCCGGTGCCGGCGTGTCCGTCGTTCGATGTCCCTGGTCCGGTGACGATGGCGTCCCTGATCGGCTGCCAACCGGTACAGCGGCAGAGATGGGCGAGCAGCATGCGATCGACGGCGGCGGCATCCCGACGGTGCTCGGGCGCGAGCGACGCCGCCCGGACGATGATGCCCGGGGTGCAGAAACCGCACTGGCTGGCGCCGGTCGCGGACATCACGTCGGCCCAACCGTCGGCGTCGTCGAGGCCCTCGAACGTCGTGACACGACGCCCCGCCACGCGAGCGAGCGGGGTCACACAGGCGACACGGGGCGAGCCATCGACGAGGACCGTGCAGCAACCGCACTGTCCCTGCGGACTGCACCCGTCCTTGGCCGAGCGGACGCCGAGCGACTCACGCAGGGCGTCGAGCAGCGATGACGCGCCGAGCGCGTCGACCGAGACGTCGTCGTCGTTGAGGACGAACGAGACCCGAGCCGGGGTCAGGAGAAGCTCTGGCCGCAGCCGCAGGTGCGCGACGCGTTGGGGTTGGTGATCTGGAACCCCGACTGCTCGAGTGTCTCGCTGTAGTCGAGGGTGGCTCCCTCGAGCAGCTGTGACGATGCGGCATCGACGATGACCTTGACGGTCGAGTCGTCGCCGAACGTGGCCTGTTCGTCGTCGGAGCCGACGTCGGAATCGAAGAACATCTCGTACGAGAAGCCGCTGCAGCCTCCCGGCCGTACGGCGACACGGAGTGCGAGGTCGTCGGACCCCTCGGCGGCGAGCAGCTGCCGCACTTTGCCCGCTGCGTTGTCAGTGAGCGTGATCACGTCATGTTCTCCTTCTCCGGACTACCGCAATGATCGGTCGGCTCGCCTATCGGCTCGCCTCCTTGGAACATTATCGCTCACCGACCGCAACGCGACATGGCGTGCGGTGTCCACGATCGCAGAACTCGACGACCCGTGCGTCACCCATCTCGTCGACGAGGCCCGTCACGATCCCGCGGTGGAGCGAGCAGATCAGCTCGGGGTGTTCGTCGACATGGTCGGCGAACGGACACTGCCCGAACGACACGACCGCCGTCTCGTGATCGGCATCCTCGGCGACCGCCGGTTCGAACCCGAGCTGGCCGAGATCGTCGACGAGGGCTTCGAGCGCCGACGGTGCCGTGCGGTACCGGTGGGCGCGTGCCACGCCGCGGTCGACGCCGGCGGCGAACGCGTCGAGTGGCGAGGCGCCGAGGCGTGTCGCCATCGCC
>JALZNU010000218.1 GCA_030857495.1 Actinomycetota bacterium
CTGGTGGATGATGCCGCTGCCGGGTCCCCAGAACCCGATGCCGTACTTCGCCGACACCGAGCGGAGGAAGTCGTACACCTCGGCATTCGTGTCGATGGCGACGCCGAGGTCGATCGTGGCGCCCACCCTGGCCTGGATGAGATGGTCGCAGTGCACGGTGGACGGCACGGCTGCCTGCGGGAGTCCGGCGGTCATGAACTGCAGCAGCGCCATCTGCGCGGTGGCGTCCTGCATCGCGACACGGTCGGGGTGGAAGTCGGCGTAGCTCTTCGCCCGCTCCAACTCCTGGTTCTCGGGGTCCGAGAGGTGGTTGATCAGGATCTTCTCGGTCAGTGTCAGCGGGCGGCCGAGGCGGTCGCGCCCGAGCCCGACGCGGTCGGCGAGCGTGGCGTAGACCTGCTCGACGAGCTCGATCGGCGTGTTGGCGGTGACGGTCATCGCGGTTGGCCCTTCTGTGTCGTGCGCCGTGCCTTGCATTGCGACTCGATGTATACAACTATAAGACAAGTGCGCGCCTCGGACAAACCACGCTCGGGTACATCACCGCAGTGGCTCAAGGTCGACCACGTGCAGCTGGCGATGCCGGTCGGCGGTGAAGCCGACGCGCGCCGCTTCTACACCGACGTGCTCGGGCTCGCCGAGGTGCCCAAGCCCACTGCGCTGGCTGCCCGCGGCGGGTGTTGGTTCGAATCCGGTGGCGTGCGAGTGCACCTCGGTGTCGAGGACGACTTCCGTCCGGCCCGCAAGGCCCACCCGGCCCTCGTCGTGCGCGATCTGCCGCGCGTGGCGGACGACCTCGGTCTCGACATCGACTGGTCGCACGACATCCCCGATGTCGTGCGTGGCTTCGTGCACGATCCGTTCGGCAACCGCATCGAGCTCATCTCCGCCGTGGACGACGCCAGTGAGTGAGCCTCGCAAGCGAACCATTGTTGCGGCGCGCCGCTGCGAAGCAGCGGAGCGGTCATTGGTGCACCGCCCGTCGACCCTGTCGTTCGTCCGCGCGGCCATGGTGCACCAATGAGGAGCATCCGCTACCAGGAGATCGCGGGATCCATCCGTGAGCGGGTCGAAGCGGCAGCCCCCGGTGCGCTGCTACCGAGCGAGTCGGAGCTGTCGAGCGAGTTCGGGGTCAGCCGCGTCACCGTGCGCCGGGCGTTGGAGCTGCTGCGAGACGAGGGGAGCATCGCCGCGCGGCAGGGCTTCGGGTGGTTCGTCGTCACCGAGCCCGTGCAGCAGCGCCTCGACGAGCTGGGCACGATCGAGGCCCAACTCGAGCACAGCGGCCGCCGTGCCGAGCGACGGGTGCTGGAGTTCGCCTTCGTCGCGCCACCGCCGCGGGTCGCTGCGCTGCTCGACGTCGACCAGGTTCTGCGGGTGCGGAGGGTGAACCTCGCCGACGGCGAGCCGTTCGCCGTCGTGACGGTGTGGTGTCCCGCCGAACTCGCTGCCAACCTGTCACGGGGTGACGTCGAGCGGCGTCCGTTCTACGAGCTGCTCGACGTCGAGCTGCGTGGGGCGACGCAGACGATCGGCGCCGATTCCGCCGAGCCCGCCGACGCCACGGTGCTCGGCGTGCCCGTCGGGTCGCCGCTGCTGCGCTGCGAGCGGATCACGACGGACCGCTCCGGCTCACCGGTGCTCGTCAGTGAGCACCTGTTCCCGGCGCACCGCACCGAGTTCGTCGTCGACGTTCCCCTGGCAGAACCGTCGACCACCCCGCTCGGTCTCCGCCTCGTCGACTGAGCCGATCGCAGTCGCCTGTGTCAGCGCTTTTCGCCGGCGCCGCGTGTTTTCGCTGACAGAGCCGATGGTGCGAAGGCTCGGCGATCATCGTCGAGGGCGTCCCAGAGGGATATGAATCCGCCAACACGGCGGCGATGCTGCGCGCCGCTGCGGCTGCGCAGACCTGACCGTCAGATCCGTTCGAGCTCCGAGCCGTCGAACAGCGGCTCGATGCCGAACGACTCGACGTCGGCGGCGAGCTCGGCCTCACTCGGCCGTTCGAGGGCGTGCTCGCCCTGCGCAGCCGCGACGGCGGCTTCGAGTAGCGACGCATCACTGGAGGTCAGCAGGAACAGCTGCGGGTCGCTGAGGATGAAACGCACCGCCCGATCGATCGGCGCCGGATCGCGCAGCGGCTCGTACCAGCTGTGTTGCGCGCCGGTGTGATCCTCGGGCCAGCGCCTGCGCGCGACGGACTTGATCGTCTGCACCGCCACCTGTCGCTGCCGGCAGACGTCGAGCAACTCCTCGACATCGTCGGCGTAGGCGGCGTCGCCCATCAGCGTGAAGTTGACCGGCAGCAGCACGGCGTCGAACGGGAACCGCTCGAGGCCGGCGCGGTGCATGCCGGCGATGCGCGTGCCGTGCCCGGTGACGCCGATGAACCGAGCAAGTCCCTCGTCGCGGGCCCTCGCCAGGGCTTCGACCGCGCCGCCGGGTCCGTGCGCGGTCTCCCATTCGCCGGGCTCGACGAGGTTGTGCAGTTGGATCATGTCGACGTGGTCGACGCCGAGTCGCTCGAGCGATCGTTCGAGCTCGGCACGGGCAGCGTCGCCGTCACGCTCGCCGGTCTTCGTGGCGAGGAAGACCTCACTCCGATGTGCGGCGAGCCATGGCTCGAGCCGGAGCTCGGACTCGCCGTACGAGGCGGCGGTGTCGATGTGGTTGATGCCGGCTCGCTCGACGAGCGCCAACGTCTCGTCCGCTCGCTCCTGTCCCATGCCGCCGAGCGCAGCGGCACCGAACACGATGCGGGTCGAGTCGTGGCCCGTGCGGCCGAACGGGGCGCGGGGCAGCGTCATGCGACGCACGGTACACGTGCCAGCTCGACCGCTCCGCGAGCGGAGTGCAAAGGGACCGGTCCCCCTTGGATTGCTGGCGCTTGCCAGCGCGGCGGTTGACGATCCGGTCGCGCTACCAGCGACCCCAGTGGACGACGTCGTCCAGCGGGAGGCGGGGGGCCGGCTTGAAGTCGGTGCCCTTCGTGTAGGCGATGGGGAACAGTCCGCCCTGGCTGTATTTGTCGGCGGGGATGCCGACGAGCTCGGCGACGCGCTGTTCGCCGTCGTGGAGCAAGTGCAGCGTCGTCCACGCCGAGCCGAGGCCACGCTCGCGCAGCGCCAGCATGAAGCTCCAGACGGCGGGGAGCAGCGACCCCCACGCCGACGCACCCATCATGACGCCGGCGTCGTCGAGACGGCCCTCGATGCACGGGATCATCATCAGCGGCACCCGGTGGAAGTTGTCGGCGAGGTACGACGCCGACGAAGCAACGGCGTCACCGCGGTCCGTTCGGGTGTCGTCCTCGCCGTACTCGGGTCGCGGCATCGCCGCGTACTCGTAGAAGCTGGCGGCGTAGATCTCGGCGATCTGGCGCTTGATGTCGTCGTCCTCGACGACGACGAACTGCCAGCCCTGACGGTTCGAGCCCGTCGGCGCCTGGAGCGCGAGGTCGAAGCACTCCTCGACGATCTCGCGCTCGACGGGACGGTCGAAGTCGAGGCGTTTGCGCACCGAGCGCGTCGTGGAGAGGAGCTCGTCAGCGGTGAGGTTGAGACGCATGCTGCGATCGTGGCACGTCGCGGGCAGTCTGGAAGACGTGACGATCAGCACGGCGCCGGGGAGGGGTTTGGTGGCCGTCGCCGGTGCCGTCGTGGCGTTCTCGATCAGCTCGGCGCTCGTGAAGTGGGCGGCGACGCCCGGTGCCGTGATCGCCTTCTGGCGCATGGTCGGGGCGGTGCTGGCGTGGTGGCTCGTGCTCGTCGTGATGCGCCTCGCCACCGGGCGACCGTTCCCGTCACGCCGGACGTGGCGAGCCGTCGTGCCCGCCGGCCTGTTCTTCGGCGCCAACATCTCGCTGTTCTTCACGGCCGTGACGAAGACGAGCATCGCCCA
>JALZNU010000219.1 GCA_030857495.1 Actinomycetota bacterium
GTCCCGGAGCCCGCCCGTAGGCCGGCGCGCTCATCGGTGTGTGCACGAGTGGGAAGTGGATGCTCGACGTCGCGATCCCGTCGACCCTCACCTCCGGCGCGATGCACCGCAGCCAAGCCTCGAACGCCGACTTCGTCGCCGTGTACACGGCCCAGTTCGCGCCCGGCACGTCGACGCTGACCGAGCTGACGTTGACCACGTGGCCGCTTCCCGCTGCCCGCATCGACGGCAGCAACTGCGACAGCAACCGCACGGGCCCGAGGAAGTTGACGTCGTTCGATCGTGTGACGTCGGAGAACCGTGAGCCCGTAGCCGCCAACGAGCGCCTGATCGACTTGCCGGCGTTGCTGATCACGACGTCGACGTGCCCGTGCTGATCGAGCACGTCGGCGACCAGCCGATCCACGGCGTCGAGATCGGTGAGGTCACATGGGTGGACATCGGCGGTCCCACCCTTTGACCGGATCTCGGCCTGCAGCTGGTCGAGCACGTCCACGCGCCGGGCCACAAGGAGCACGTTCGCCCCGGCGCCTGCGAGCAGACGGGCGGTGGCGGCGCCGATCCCCGACGAGGCGCCGGTCACGAGCACGATCCGCCCGGAGACCGCCCGCTCGAGCCGCGTCGTCCTCACGGGCCACCAACCGGGACCGAGCAGCGCACGGAAGGCGAACGACATCACGGACACGCCCCCAGTCTCGCGGACCGGCCGCGCATGCTCTACGTTCCGAGGTGGTGGCCGACCATGCTTGACTCGCTGCGCTCCGTACTGCGGATGCGCCCGATCGAGCTAGACGCCACGACGCGACGGCTGCGAACGGCGGCCTCGGTGGACGACCTGCGTGCCATCTCCCGGCACCGACTCCCCCGCGGCGTGTTCGACTACGTCGACGGCGGCGCCGAGGACGAGCGCTCGTTGCGGCGGAACTGCCAGGCGTTCGCCGACCGCACGTTCTCGCCGCGGGTTCTTCGCGACGTCGGCGTGGTCGACACCTCGACGACGCTGCTCGGCTTGCCACTGCCGATCCCACTCGCGCTCGCCCCCACCGGCTTCACACGAGCGGTCGATCCCGACGGCGAGCTGTCCGTCGCCCGCGCCGCGCATCGCGCCGGACTCCCCTACACGCTGTCGACGCTGAGCACGCGCTCGATCGAGGAGGTCGCTGCGACCGGCGCCGGCCGCCACTGGTTTCAGGTCTACGTGTGGCGCGACCGCGGCCTCGTCAAGGACATGATCGACCGTGCCGCCTCCGCCGGCTACGAGGCACTGATGCTGACGGTCGACACAGCCGTGCTCGGACGTCGTGAGCGTGACGTGCGTCGCGGGTTCACGCTGCCGCCCAAGATCGGTCTCGGCACGCTCGTCGACGGCGCGCTGCACCCCGGTTGGACGTGGCGGTTCGTCCGCAGTGATCCGATCCGCTTCGCCAACGTCGTCGCGTCGAGCAGCGCAGGCGTCGCCGACGGCACCGATGCCGTGACGCTCGCCGACTTCGTCAACAGCCAGTTCGATCCGACGATGTCGTGGGACGACATCGCGTGGCTGCGTTCGGTGTGGGACGGCCCGATCATCCTGAAGGGCATCCAGTGCGTCGCCGACGCCGTCATCGCCGCCGACGAAGGCATCGACGCGATCGCCCTGTCCAACCACGGAGGACGCCAGCTCGACTCGGCGCCCGCCATCGTCGACCTCGTCGCACCCGTCGTCGACGCCGTCGGCGACCGCAGCGAGATCATCTGCGACGGCGGCGTGCGCCGTGGCAGTGACATCGTCAAGGCGGTTGCGCTCGGCGCCCGGGCCTGTCTGATCGGGCGCGCCTACCTCTACGGACTCGGTGCCGCCGGCGAGCGCGGCGTCGACCACGTGCTCGGCCTGCTGTCCGCCGACGTGGCGCGCTCGATGGCACTCGTCGGCGCCGCCACGATCGACGAGCTCGACCGCTCGTTCATCTCCGGCGGCCGCTGAAGTCGGACGCTCCGCGCCGACCGCCCGTTCTAGGCTGACACGATGACGACTGACGCAGCGATGGTCGCCCCGACGGAGTACGACCTCGAGCAGCACCGCAGGGAGCTGACGGGCTACTGCTACCGGATGCTCGGCTCGGGTTCCGAGGCCGAGGACGCCGTGCAGGAGACGATTATCAAGGCGTGGAAGGGGATCGACCGCTTCGAGGGTCGCTCGTCGGTCCGGTCGTGGCTCTACCGCATCGCGACCAACGTGTGCCTCGACATGATGCGCGGACCGCAGCGCCGTGCGCGCCCGATGGACCTCGGTCCGTCGTCGCCGATCGCGACGGCACGCGTCGGCGAGGCGCTGCCCGAGCACGCGTGGGTGCAGCCGATCGCCGACGAACGGATCATCCCCGACGACGGCGACCCCGCCGAGATCGCCGCGGCACGTGAGTCGATCAAGCTCGCGTTCGTCGCCGCGCTGCAGCACCTCCCCGCCCGCCAGCGCGCGGTGCTGATCCTGCGTGAGGTGCTGGCGTGGCACGCCTCCGAGGTGGCCGAGCTGCTCGGCACGAGCGTTGCATCGGTCAACAGCGCCTTGCAGCGGGCGAGGGCGACGCTCGACGCGAGCAACCTCGCCGAGCGACGCGCCCGACCCGTCGACGACGACCAGACCGAGCTCCTCGCTCGCTACGTCGACGCCTTCGAGCGATACGACATCACGGCGCTCGTGTCGCTGCTCCACGAGGACGCGGTGATGTCGATGCCGCCGTACCCACTGTGGCTGCAGGGACCGTCCGACATCGCCGGCTGGTTCCTCGGCACGGGCATCGTGTGCAAGGGCTCGCGCCTCGTCGCCACGAGGGCCAACGGGGGCGCCGCGTTCGCCGCCTACCACGTCGATCCTGCGGGTGGATGGTCACCGTGGTCACTCCAGCTCATCGAGGTGCGAGACGGGCTGATCTCAGGTCATCACAACTTCTTGGACACCGAGCTACTCGGGCAGTTCGGGCTCCCCGCTCACCTCGACTGACCGCGGCGGTTCACACCCCGACGAGCTCGTCGGGTCGATCCGAGTCGGGACGACCGTCGTCGTGACGATCGCGATCGTCGTCGAGCGCCGGCGCAGTTGTGCCGTGATGACCCTCGACGTCGATGTTGGGCAGGATCCGGTCGAGCCAGCGCGGGATCCACCAGTTGCGATCACCGAGCAGCTCCATCGTCGCCGGCACGAGCACCATGCGCACGATGGTCGCGTCGATGAGCACGGCGATGGCGAGACCGAGACCGAACAGCTTCAGCTGGCGATCGTCGCCGAGCGCGAAGGCGCCGAACACGCAGAACATGATGAGCGCCGCAGCGGTGATAACCCGTGCGGTCGCGGCGAGCCCGTCGGCCACCGCGGTCGCGTTGTCACGGGTCCTGTCGTACTCCTCCTTGATCCGTGAGAGCAGGAACACCTCGTAGTCCATCGACAGACCGAAGACGATCGCGAACAGGAACATCGGGACCCAAGCCTCGATGGGCCCTGCCCGGTCGACGCCGATCAGCTCGCTCGCCCACCCCCATTGGAAGATCGCGACGAGGATGCCGTACGCCGCGCCGATCGACAGCAGGTTCATCACCACCGCCTTCAACGGCACGAGGATGCTGCGGAACACAGCCATCAGCAACAGGAAGCTGAGCGCTAACACGACGCCGACGAGCAACGGCATGCGCCCGGCGAGGAACGACGAGAAGTCCGTCGACGCTGCGGTCAGCCCTCCGACCTTGGCCTCCACACCCGACGCGGGGATGACGTCGTCGCGCAGCGTCGCCACGAGGTCGGACGTCGCCTCGTCCTGCGGCGAGCTGATCGGGAACACGCGCACCAGCGCAAGGGACTCGTCGACCGGGCGCGGAGTCGCGGCGGCAACGTTGTCGGTGCCCCCGATCGTCGCTGCGAACTCGGCC
>JALZNU010000220.1 GCA_030857495.1 Actinomycetota bacterium
CGCACGGCGGCGGTGGCGGATTCGATGATCACCTTCGTCACCGAGGTCGGCGCGAGGCAGCGGGCGAACATCCCGACGCCGCCGTAGGCATCGACGATCGAGCGCGCGGCCGCGAGCTCGGGTACGAGAGCGGTGACGGTGTCGACGAGGAGCTGCGCGGCATCGGGACCCGACTGGAAGAACGAGCCTGCGGACACGCGCAGCACCTTGCCGGCGACCTCTTCTTCGACGAAGGCATCCGAGCCCGTGGCGACGTGAGCGGGCAGGTTCTCGACGTGACCCTTCTGCGGATCCCACAGCGCGGTGCAGAGCCCCGTCGAGGCGCCGACCCGCAGCGACACCTCCAACCCGGGCGTCACCCGAACGGTATCGACGAGCTCGACGATCGCCTTGTGGGCGACGAGGCATCCCTCGATGCTGACGACGTCGTGGCTGTGGTGCGACCGCAGACCGAGTCGCCCACGGTCGTCGCCCATCGCCCGGACGCTCGTGCGGTATCCGTTCGTGGGGACTGATCCACCCAGCTCGACAGTCACGTCGTCACGCTTCGCGATGCGCCGGAGCGCGTCGGCGAGGACGTCAGCCTTCAGCGCCAGCTGACGGCTCGGGTCGAGGTGCATCCAGTCACATCCGCCGCAGCCGGCGAGACGCCTCGGGCACGGCACGTCGACGCGATCGGCGCCCGGTTCGACAACCCCGACGACATCGGCGTTGGCGAACCGCGGACGCTCGTCACTGATCGCAACGTCCACGGTCTCGGCCGGCGCGGCCCCGCGCACGAACAGCACACGCCCGTCGTCCTCGTGGGCGAGCATTGCTCCCCCGGCGACGACCCGTTCCGTGCGTACGACGACCACGGCTGGGACTCTAGGCAGCGCCGCGCCTGTCGACATCGCTGCGTCGAAGAGGCGCTACCGTCACAGCGGTGTCGCTCCCCGTGCTGATCGTGCCATCGGTGCTGCCCGCCGACTTCTCCCGCCTCGGCGAGGAGATCCAGGCGCTCGATCAGGCCGGCGTCGACCTCATCCAATGGGACGTGATGGACGGCCAATTCGTCCCCAACCTGACGTTCGGACCCGACATCATCGCCTCGGTGCGCGACCTCACGTCGCTCCCCTTCGAGGCGCACCTCATGGTGCAGACGCCCGAGCGGATGCTGCAACGCTACGTCGAGGCCGGGTGCTCACGCCTCATCATCCACGCCGAGTCGACGCTGCACCTGCACCGCACGCTCGGGGAGATCCGCGAGCTGGGGGCCGGCGCCGCGGTTGCGCTCAACCCGGCGACGCCGCCGAGTGCCGTGTCGAACGTGATCGACATGGTCGATCTCGTGCTCGTGATGACCGTCAACCCCGGGTTCGGGGGGCAGTCGTACCTCGCCTCGATGGAGCCGAAGATCACCGAGGTCGCAGCGATGATCGCCGACGCGGGCCTCGCCGACACCGTGCACGTCGAGGTCGATGGTGGCATCGGACCCGACACGGTCGCGCTGGCTGCGGCAGCGGGCGCCAACGTGCTCGTCGCCGGCAGCGCCCTGTTCGACTACGCCGGCGGACTCGAGGCCGGCGTCAAGGAGCTGCGCTCTCGCGCCGAGCAGGTCCGGGCCTAGCTACCCTCCGCGCGGGCCCACATCTGGAGGTAGACCTCTGCGCCGTTGGCGAGATCCCTGACGATCTGGTCGCCGGCGATGACGCGCAGATCCTCGACCCAGTCGGGATAGAGCCCGTAGTGGTCGACGCCGTCGACGTTGATGTCGTACGTGCGCGTGCCCGAGACCTGCCGCTCGAGGGTGACGGCACCGTCGAACGACCTGAACGGGTAGCGGACGGGGTTTGCCGCCGCACCGGGCCGAGGCGCGCCCTGGGTCGCGAGCCCGTTGATGTCCGAGCCGAACCCGATGCCGAAGATGCGGCCGGGCGTGCGCAGCGAACGAGCGGTCTGCCACTTGTCGACGAACGTCGTCGAGTCCTTGGCCATCGGACCGACGACGCCGCCGAGTCGCTGCAACCGGCGCTGGCTGCCGAGGTCGCCCCAGCTGTGACTCGTGATGAGACCGGAGTAGTTGGCGTCCTCGAGGATCGACAGCGCGGTGTCGCGCGCCTTCACACTCATGTGATCGGTCTCGACGATCATCCCCCGCGCCATCATCTGGCGGATCGTGTAGGCGCCGAGCTTCGTCAGCCCACGCGGGTTGCACAGCGGTCCCGCCGGGTAGATCGGCAGCTCACCGTCGACGATCGGACCGGCGGGCGTCCCGTCGAGCAGTGCCCGCAGCGCGGTCGTCAGCTCTGGCGACGGGTTCGTCGGCTCGTTGTCGTGATCGGGGGCCCCCGGGCACTGCTTGGCGCTCCAGAACTTGCCCGTCGCGTACCGGTTGCCGACGTTCACCAACACACCGGTGGCGCCTTCGTCAAAGTGCGTGCCCCCCAGCGCGTTGTCGAACTTGTGCACGGGGAACAGCGATCGCACGCCGCGACGGTGCAGGTCGTCGAGCTCTCGCGAGATCGTCGCCCGATCGCACATCGGCGTGCCGCGGAACTGGCCGCACCCGAGCGTCTCGGACACCTCGATGCTAAGGACGACAGCGAGCTTGCCGTCGTTGATCACGCGACGTGCCTGCGTCGACGAGGTGACGACACGGAAGAACCCGCGGCCGGGTCCGCCGTACTGGGCGTCGATGTAATCCTGCAGCGCGTACATGTCGTCGATCTGTCGACGGGCGCTCACCATCTCGTCGCAGTCGTTCTGCTTCAGCGGGTAGATCTCGCACAGCGCGCGGTTCTCGACGACGGCGTTGACCATGATCCGCACACCGCCACGCCACGATCGCTCGATCCAGCGCCAGTAGGTGCCCTCGTGGGTCAGCGAGTCCGAGCGCGGCCAGCCCTCGAAGCTCGGCCAACCCTCGGTGTCGTGGGTGCCGACGGGGCTCCCGTTGGCGAGGAAGTTCTCGAAGACCGCAGCGGCGCCGTTGGGCTGATGGTCGGCGCAGTCCTGCATCGCCACCGTGACGCCGTAAGGACTCCACGGTCGTCCGCAGTGGAACCGTCCACCGAGGAAGCGGAAGGCGCTGATGTGGATGTGGTCGTCGAGGTAGCCGTACACGCGTGCGTCGGGGCTCGATCCCTTCCGCGGCGCGCCGGTGGCGTTGACCGTCATCTCGGGGAACCGCTTGCAACCGGTGACGGCGACGGGAGTGAACGACTCCGGCGTGGCGGTCTGCGTGACGCGGTCGAGCAGCCCGACGCCGAGACCCTTGCCGGTCGCGACGCTCGTGAACGTGAGCCTGCCGCGTGACAGGCGCACCCGCCAGTCCGACGACTTTCCGGGACGCGGCGCGGCGACCACGAGGTCGGCGGGGACTGCGGCGAGCGTGGTTCGATCCTGGTCGTAGAGCATGTAGCGACCGAGCGCGGTCGCCTGGAAGCGGAACCGTGCGGCGGCGCCCGCAGTGGCGCCGACGGCGGCGTAGCCGAGCGGGTCCTTCACCACGTACGCGCCGCTTGCGCGGCGCAGGGCGAAGCAGCCACGGACGAACCCGTAGACGTCGCTGGGCGCTGCTGCCCGGGTCGGCACGGCTGCTTCGGCCCGCGGCGCGTCACCAGGTGCGGCGACGGCGGGAGCGACGGACGTCGCAGGGAGCACCGCAGAGCTCGCGACGGCGGCAGCGACCGCCATCCAACGCCGGCGCGTGCGCGCACGAGTGGCCGATGAGCCTGTCTTCCCCCGCATGGCGTAGAAGTTACCGATCAGTAATGTGAATGTCCAGGGCGAGCACTGACAACTCAGCGCCAACGCTCGCGGCGGGCAGACACCCGGCTGGCGCCGACCGCGGCACCGGCGCCGCGGAACAGCCCCGTCAGGATCCAGCGCACGACGGCTAGGGC
>JALZNU010000029.1 GCA_030857495.1 Actinomycetota bacterium
ACGAAGGTCGACTTCAGCGGCTGCACCGGTGCGCTGAGCTTCACCGTCGCCAACTCGAACCCGCTCGACGAGGGCGCCGACACGCCGCCAGACGCCAACACCGGACGCTACAAGCAGCACCTGATCCGGGTGCCCAAGCGCGCCGAGCGCCTCCGCGTCCTGATCAGCTGGCCCGACCATCCGGGATCGAACCTGTACGTGCGGCTGTGGAGGCCGGGAGTCAACCCGAACGCCGAGTTCTCCAGCGACTTCTCCAAGCGGGCGTTCCCCGACCAGGAGGCGATCGGGCTGGTGGACGAGACGGCGATCCTCGAGGGCCGCCGCTTCCTCGACGTGCGCGCCCCGCAGGAAGGCACCTGGCGCCTGCGCGTCTACCACCGCGCCGGCGGCACCCCGCTGCCGTGTGAGGACCCGGCCAACTCTCCCGAGCCGGCCGGCTACAACTACGACGTCACCACCGAGATCCCGATCTCGGCGCGGGTGCCGAGCGTGGCCGTCACGAGTCCCGCTGCCAACAGCGTGCACACCGATCGGGTCGTCGTGGTCCGCGGCACCGCCGCCTACCCGCAGCGCTGGGACGGCGTCACCAACTACGAAGTCCCGGGCACCGGGCTCGCGACCGGCGGGCCCGGCGGCGACCCGCGCCGCGTGCTCCACTTCCAGGGCAACACCGAAGAGGGCTGCACCGGCGACGGCTCGACCGACCTGAGCACCGCCTCGTGCAACGACGGCAGGGGCCCGTCGCTGCAGAACAAGGCGACGCTCTCGGAGAGCGACGCCGCCTCGTGGAACGTTCCCAATCCGATCCTGACCCTCGACACCGAGCGCAACGAGTTCACCCCGAACTGGATCTGGGACATCAGCGAGGGAAAGACGCTGCGCGGCGACATGACCGTGCGCTGGTGGGGCTCGTGCCTCACGTGCGGCCCGACCCTCGGCTCCGCCGACTGGATCCTGCGCCTGTACGCCGACGGCGAGAAGGCGTTCGAGCAGCGCGTGACCGCTACACCGACAGGCCCGAACGAACCTACGCTGCTCACCGCCACCGTGTCGCTGCCGACTACGACGGCGCGTGATCGGTTCGTGCTCCACATCGAGCCGGTGTACGTCGACAGCCAGAACGCGGCCAAGATCCACTACGACTCGCAGCAGCGGTGCGCCGGCGGCGCCGGCGACCCGTGCGACTCGACGGTGCTGATGCCGCTCGTCAACCCGAACGACCCGTCACCGGCGCAGGCCGAGAACGTGCGCGTCACCGACGTGGCCGCCGACAGCGGGTTGCGCATCGCCTGGGATCGGTCGCCGCGAGCGACGTCCTACGAGGTCCATCGCAGTGCGAAGCCAACGTTCACGCCGAGCGCGACGACCCTCATCGCCGCCACGACCGGCAGTTCGTGCAACTCGCCGAGGGTGCCCAGCTGGCCGAGTGCGAGCGACGCGGGCCGATGCCACGTCGACGGGGCGGCAGCGCCAGGCACGACGTACTACTACCGTGTCGTCGCCACGGCGGGCTCGGTGAAGGCCGATCCTTCCCTCCTCGCCTACGGGACGGCGACGACGTACGACCGTCAGGTGCGGGTCCGTGCCGACCGGCTCTACGGGCCCGGGTACTTCGGCTTCGCCAGGCTGCTGTCGGCAGACGGCACGAGCTGGCGGTACGCCCTCGACACGCTCGAGCGGCCGGAGGGGACACTGGCCGAACCGTATGTGCTGCGCGTCGGCGTCCGCTCGTTCACCCAGGGCATCGGCTCCGCCACCGTCAACCGCAACGTCAACACGGTAGGTCCGGCGCCATCCACGCCGTTCGACCCTGTCGTGCTGTTCGAGAAGCAGGCGCCGCTGACGACGGCAGCGGGCGCCGGGATCACATACCGCCTGCCGTACGAGAACCTCGGCCCGGCACCCGCATCGAGCGCGACGGTGATCGATGCGCTGCCAGCCGGTGTGCGTTTTGTGTCGGCGAGCGACGGCGGTGTCTTCAATGCGACGAGGCGTGAGGTCACATGGGCCCTGGGCGACGTCGCAGTCGGTGCCTCCGACGAGCTGGTGCTCAAGGTGCGGGTCGCCCGCGGGACAGCGCCCGGCACCGTGCTCGTCAACAAGGCGCAGTTCAGCGCTCCGCTCACCGTCGCCACACCACTCGGCCAAGCGGTGACGACGACGGTCACCTGAGCCCCGCAGGGCGCTCGTCAGTCGCGCAGGGCGTACGTGAGCACGGCGTTGCCGGCAGGCGTGATCGCGTGGTCGACGAGGCGGAGCCGGGTCACCGGCACGGTCTCGTCGAAGAGTCGCCGACCCTCGCCGGTCACGGCGGGATGGACGGTCAACGTCAGTGCGTCGACGACGCCGGCGAGGAAGAGGCTGCGGACGGTCTCGATCCCGCCAGCGACGGTGATGCCGCCGCCGTCCCCTGCGCGCAAGGTCCTCACGTACTCGACCGGATCGCCATCGATCAGGGTGCTGTTCCACCCGAGGTCGCCGTCCAGCGTGCTCGCGATGACGTGCTTTGCGGCCGGGTTGATGAAGTCGGCGAAGAAGTCGGACCCCGCAGCCGGCCAATACTCCGACCACTCCTGCCACAGGACCCGGCCGATGACGATGTCGGTGACCCCGGCGAGGGCCTTGCCCATGAGCTCGGCCTCGGTCTCGCCGAACGCATCGAACTGGAACTGATCAGGCGACTCGACGACGCCGTTGACGGAGTGGAACAGGTGGGCGGTGACGGGACGAGACATCGTGCGTGCCTTCGTGGCGATCGGCGCCCGGTGCGCCGGCTTCAGACGTGGAGACGGCGCCGACCACAGGAACTCATCGCCGTTTCGCGAGTCTCCGAGCGTCGGGCTCGATCTGTCACGATGGTCCGCCATGACGCGTGACTTCCCAGAGGACTTCTTGTTCGGCTCGTCGACGGCGGCCCATCAGGTGGAGGGCGGCAACGACGGCAACGACTGGTGGGACTGGGAGCTCGCCGACGGCGGCTCCCACGTGCACGAACCCAGCGGCATCGCCATCGATCAGTGGACCCGCTACCGCCAGGACTTCGAGCTGCTCGCCGGCCTCGGCCACCGCTCGCATCGCATGTCGATCGAGTGGTCGCGGCTCGAACCAGAGCCGGGCACGTTCGACGACCTCGCGTTCGAGCACTACGCCGACGTCCTCGACACGCTCGCCGGCCACGGCATGACGCCGTTCGTGACGATGTACCACTTCACGCTGCCGCGCTGGTTCGCGGCGAAGGGCGGCTGGCTCGCCGACGACGCCGTCGATCGCTACGCCGCCTTCGTCGGTGAGGCCGCACGCCGGCTCGGCGCCGAGCGACTGCCGTTCGTCTGCACCGTCAACGAGCCGCAGATCATCCCGATGGAGGGTTACCTGCTCGGTGAGTTCCCGCCGGGCCACCAGGATCTCGGCGAGTTCCAGCGCGTCAACCGGGTGCTCGCCGACGCCCATCGAGCCGCGACGGCAGCGCTGCACGCCGTGTCGCCCGACATCAAGGCGGGAACGTGCCTGCAGCTGATGTCGTTCCAGCCGGCAGATCCCGATGACGACGGCGACCGTGAGCTCGCCGCCTCGATGCACAGGGAGATGAACGAGATGCACGTCGACGACCTGCGCGCCGGCGGCGATGTCGGCGACTGGGTGGGCGTGCAGTACTACACCCGCGTCCTGCTCGACAGCCACAGCGAGCGCCTCATGCGGCCGCCGCCGGAAGGCGCCGAGACGACGCTGATGGGGTGGGAGGTCTATCCAGAGGGACTGCGCATGGCGCTCGACCACGCGGCGACGGTCGGCCTGCCGATGTACATCACAGAGAACGGCATCGCCACATCCGACGACACCCAGCGCGTGCGCTACCTCGAGTCGCACCTGCGTGTCGTCGCCGACGCGGTCGCCGACGGCCTCGACGTGCGCGGCTACACGTACTGGTCGGCGTTCGACAACTTCGAGTGGGCGAAGGGGTATCCGCCGACGTTCGGCATGGTGCGCATCGATCGCGACAACGACCTCGCCCGCGTCGTGCTCCCGAGCGCACTGGCGTTCCAGCGCGTGATCGAGACCGGCAGGGTCGACAGCCTCACCACCTGACGAACTGGAGGTCGCAGCACGCGCTATTGCGCGCGCTGACGCCGCCAGTTGGGGACGCGGGTGGGTGGCGACGTGGCGATGCCATCCCAGAACTCGACGAAGAGCCGCTCGAACCGGAGGCCGGCCTCGAGGGAGAGCCGAGTGGGGTCGTTCGCGGCGTCCTCAGCGAACCCTGCGGCGATCGCCTCGTACTCGGCGAGGCGGGTGCGGTGGGCGTTGCACTGGTGGCGGGCGAGTTCGGCGAGCGCTTCGGCGTCGACGGCTTGCGAGAAGAACAGCTGCAGGAGCCCGCGGTCACGGATCTCGGACACGGCGTCGGACGGCGTGCCGACCCACTCCGACAGCGCTGTGCGGCCGGCGCCGGTGAGCGACAGCGTTCGGCGGCGACGCCCGCTCGCCTCCTGGTCCTCGTCGAGCAGTCCGGCCGTCACGAGCTTCGTCGACTCTGCGTAGATCTGCGAGCGAGGGAAGTCCCAGAAGTAGCCGATCGATCGGTCGGCGAACGCCTTCAGCTCGTACGCCGTGGCTGGCTCGCACTCCTGCACGAGCCCGAGCACGACGTAGGAGGTGGTGGTCAACGTCACACTTGCCATAGTCCGTCGCAGATGGTACAACAGTCCGTACGAGACCGTCCGATACGGACGATCAAGAACACAAAGGTGATGCGATGACCACGCTCGACGACACGACGACCGCACTCGACGGATCCCGCTACCTGACCGGTGCGTTCGCACCCGTCAGCGACGAGGTCACGGCGTTCGACCTGGAGGTGCTCGAGGGCGAGATCCCGACCGAGCTCACCGGCCGCTACCTGCGCAACGGACCGAACCCGTTCAGCGTGCCCGACGCCGCCAACTACCACTGGTTCACCGGCTCGGGGATGGTGCACGGCATCCGCCTGCGCGCCGGCAAGGCCGAGTGGTACCGCAATCGGTGGGTGCGGTCGCCGCAGCTCGCCTCCGAGATGGGCGAGGACGCACCCGAGAACCCCACAGGCGACGTCCAGGTCTTCGCCGCCAACACCAACGTCATCGGCCATGCCGGCTCGACGTTCGCGATCGTCGAGGCGGGCTCGCCACCGATCGAGCTGTCGTACGAGCTCGACACGGTGCGGGTGAGCAACCTCGACGGGACGCTGCCGAAGGCGTTCTCCGCCCACCCGAAGCGCAATCCGGCGACCGGCGACCTCCATGTCGCTGCCTACTGGTGGGGTTGGGGTAACCAGATGCAGTACCTCGTCGTCGGCGCCGACGGCCGCGTGAAGACTGCCGTCGACGTGCCGTTGCCGGGCGCACCCATGATCCACGACATCGCGATCACCGAACATTGGGCGGTGCTGTTCGACCTGCCCTGCACGTTCGACCTCGACATCGCCATGGCTGGCGCGCAGCTGCCGTACCGCTGGAACCCGGAGTACGGCGCTCGTCTCGGCCTGCTGCCGATCGACGGCTCCGGCACGGCCCAGTGGTTCGAGATCGAGCCGTGCTACGTCTACCACCCGCTCAACGCCTACGAGCGTGCCGATGGGGTCGTCGTACTCGACGCCGTGCGCCATCCATCGACGTTCGCAACGGACGTGAACGGTCCCAACGAGGGTGCGGCCACGCTCGATCGCTGGACGCTCGATCCGTCGACGGGTTCGGTCACGTCGTCGCGGCTCGACGACCGGTCCCAGGAGTTCCCCCGGCACGACGAGCGCCTGCTCGGCCGCCGGCACCGCTTCGGGTACGGCGTCGGCTTCGAGACCAGCGCCGAGCTCGGCAGGCCGGAGCTCAGTGTCGCGATCAAGCACGACGTCGACGCCGGCACGAGCGAGGTGCACGACTACGGCCACGGTCGGTCGACGGGCGAGCTCGTGTTCGTGCCGTCGAGCGACGAGGCCGCCGAGGACGACGGCTGGCTGATGTCCCTCGTGCACGACGGCGGTACCGACCGCAGCGAGCTCGTGATCCTGCACAGCCAGGACTTCACCGGTTCGCCCGTGGCCCGTGTCGCCCTCCCTCAGCGCGTCCCCGTCGGCTTCCATGGCAACTGGATCCCCGACGCCGACCCCGCCTGAGCTCGACCATCGGGCGACCGGGAGCGGTCCCGCCCCCTCAGCCGCGTGGCGCGGTCAGTCGCCGGCGACGGGCACGAACAGCGCCTCGGGGCCGGTCGCCGGAGCGATTCGGGCGCCAGGCGGCGTGACGTGGGTTCGCATCACGTACAGCCCGAAGACGCAGAGACCGACGGCGCCGGCGAAAGCGAACCGCTTGTCGGTCAGCTCGGCGACGAGTCCGAGCAGGAGGCCACCGACTACGGACCCCATCTCGAAGAACATCGTGAACGAGCTGACGGCGGCCGGGCGTTCCTGCGGCGTCACCTTGTTCACCGTGAGTGCCATCAGCGACGGATACAGGAACGCCATGCCGAAGCCGACGATCGCCGCCGCTGACCACAGTGCCCACGGCTCGGCGATCGCCGCGAGGAGACCCATCGCCAGCGACGACATCACGAGCGCGATCGTCACGGAGCGTCGGGCGCCGAGTCGCTCGGGCAGCCGGGCGCCGGTGATCCGCACGATGAGGCAGATGCCGCTGTACACGGCGAACAGCGCGCCGGATCCCGACATCCCCACCTCGAGAGCGTGGTCCGGCACGAACGCCGGGAACACTGCGAAGGCGCCGATGCCCGACGCCAGCACGAGGCCAGGACCGACGGCAGCAGGGTGAATGAACGACGACCCCTCCGTCTTCGACGACGTTGCGGTCACCGTCGCCGGACCGTGGACGGCGTCGCGAGGCGTGACTCGGTCGGGCACGTTGATCGACAGCAGCGCGGCGAGCGCCGCGAACGCTCCTGCGACAGCGAACGCGGTACCGAACGTGCCGCGATCGAGCAGCCACTCACCGATCATCGGACCGATCCCGATCCCGCTGAAGACGGCGACCGAGAAGTAGCTGCTCGCCTCGGCCCGGCGGTCGGAGGGAGCGAGGTCGGCGACGAGTGTGGCAGCGGCGACGAACAGCGCCGCCTCGCCGACGCCCATCACGGCTCGCAGCGCGAGAAACTCCGGGAGCGAACCGGCGAACCCGACGGTGGCGCTGGCGGCGGCGGCAACAGTGCCGCCGGTCATCATCACGGCACGGCGACCGAAGCGGTGGATGCCCCTCGTGATGAGTGGGCGGACACTGATCGCCGCGAGGGCGAACACCGCGACGCTCATGCCGATGCCGAACTCGCCGCCACCCAGCTCGTCCTCGATGAGACGGGGGATGAGCGGGACGAGCACGCCGACGTAGATGAAGAACGCCGCCGCGGCGCCGGTCACGAGCATGAACGGCTTGGTGACGAGCCGTTCGGGGACGTGGACGGGCGCGGACATACCGACCCCATACAACCATCGGCGACCCGAATTGCTTCCACTCCGACCGATGTCACAGCGGATCCCTGCGACAGACTCGCCGCCATGGATTCTCATCGCGATCGCGCCGCAGAATTGCGGCGCGATCGGCATGAGAACAACAACCTGAGCGTCGAGCGGGCGCTGCGCGACTACGCGGACCGCAACCCCGAAAGTCGCCGGCGGCACCTCGCTGCGCGGCGTGTGCTGCCGGGCGGGCACACGCGCACCATCCTGCACCATCGTCCGTTCCCGCTGACGTTCGTCGCTGCCCACGGTGCGACGCTCGTCGACGCCGACGGCCACGAGTACGTCGATGTCCTCGGCGACTACACCGCCGGTCTGCTCGGCCACGGTGACGGGCGCGTGCTCGCCGCCGTGCACGAGGCGATGTCGACGCTGTCGAGTGTCGGTGGGGTCCACCCGCACGAGGTCGTCCTCGCCGAGCTGATGTGCGCGCGGTTCGAGATCGAGCGAGTTCGCTTCACGAACTCGGGTACGGAGGCGAACCTGATGGCGATCGCCACGGCCCAGCGGGCGACTGGGCGCCGCACGGTGCTCGTGTTCGACGGTGGCTATCACGGCGGCGTGCTGTCGTTCGCGGGTGGGCCGTCGCCGACCAACGTGCCGCACCGCTTCGTCGTCGCCCCGTACAACGACCTCGCCGCGACTCGGGCCTCGATCGCCGAGCACGGCGACGATCTCGCTTGCGTCGTGGTCGAGCCGATGCTGGGTTCGGGTGGCTGCATCCCGGCGACTGCCGAGTTCCTGCGCGGCGTGTTCGAGTCCACAAGGAAGGCAGGTGCGGTGTGCATCGCCGACGAGGTGATGACCTCACGTCACGGGCGGCGGGGGCTCGCCGGCCTGCTCGGTGTGCGGCCGGATCTCACGACCTACGGCAAGTACCTGGGCGGCGGGTTCTCGTTCGGCGCCTTCGGCGGGAGCGCCGACCTGATGGACCAGTTCGACACGGCGAGGCCCTCGTACCTCGGACACGCCGGCACGTTCAACAACAACGTCGCCACGATGGTGGCCGGCCAGGTCGTGCTCGGCGAGGCGTTCACCGCCGGCGTCGCCGAGGCGCACACGGCGCGTGGCGAGGAGTTCCGCGCTGACGTCGCTGCGGTGCTGGCGCGCCACGAGCTTCCGGTGAGCGTCAGCGGGCTCGGCTCGATGATGTCGCTCCACGCTCGTGCGACCGCCCCTGACAATGCCGCTGAGGCGGCGCAGCGCGATCCTGCGCTGCAGGAGCTGCTGTTCCTCGGCCTCTACGAACGCGGCATCTACACCGCGCCTCGCGGGATGATGAACCTCAGCCTCGCCCTCACCGACGACCATCTCGCCCAGTCTCTCGACGCCCTCGACGCAATCCTCACCGACCTCACCGGCCCGTGAGCTGCCGGCAAGATCGGGATTCTCATCGCGATCTGACGTCAGAAGTGGCGTGAGATCGCGATGAGAGTCAGAGTCAGGTGGTGGTGGCGACGAGGGCGGCGTTGACAATCTGGTCGGGGCGGAGGTCGAACACGCCGTAGAGCTCGTCGATGCTGCCTGACTGACCGAACTCGTCGACGCCGACCGACACCGTCCGCGCCCCGAACACGCCGCCGAGCCAGGCGAGGTGGTGCGACGCCGCGTCGTGGATCGTCACGATCGGCAGCCGCCGCTCGGCAGGTGCCAGAAGGCGACCGAGGTGATGGGACCGCGCCGCCACCATGGCCGTACGTGCCGCCGTCCGGCTGTCGGCTCTCGCGCCCCGGTAGAGGCGATCGGGACTCGTCACGTCGAGCACGAGCGCCGGGCATCCCTCGGCGTCGAGGAGCGCGGCGGCGGCGAGCACTTCGGGCATCACCGCACCGCAACCGGCGAGCACGACCGCTGCCGGGGCATCCCCGCCATCGCCGCCGTCCCCGTCGCCGGGCTCGCGCAACCGGTAGGCGCCGGCGAGCACATCGCTGCGCAACGACCCCTCGCCCGACCGCGCGATCGCCGCCGTGAACGGTGATTGGTCGACGGGCCGCGTCGACAGCCGCAAGTACGTCGAGGTGCCGCCCGGATCAGCGAGCTGGCGCAATCCGTCACACAACAGCCAGTCGAGTGCCGTTGCGTACGCCGGCTCGGAGTACGTGAGGTTGGGCAGCTCGAGACCGATCGACGGGGTGATGGACGACTGGTGGGCGCCGCCCTCGGGAGCGAGCGTGACGCCTGCCGGCGTGCCGACGACCACGAAGCGCGAGCCCGAGTAGAGCCCGTAGATCAGGGCGTCGAGACCGCGGCACACGAACGGGTCGTACACGGTGCCGATGGGGAGCAGGTGCTCGCCGTGGAGGTCGTGGCCGAGCCCGAGGGCGTGCAGCGCGAGGAACAGGTTCATCTCGCTGATGCCGAGCTCGATGTGCCGGCCGGTCGGCCGCTGCTGCCAGCGCAGCAGTCGTTCCTCGCCGATGAAGTCGGGCAGTTCGGTGGGAGCGAACACGCCGAACTTGTTGATCCACCCGCCGAGGTTGGTGGACACGCTGACATCGGGCGACGTCGTCACGATCCGCTCACCGACGCCGGCGACGTCGCCGAGTCGGGTGAGGATCCGGCCGAACGACTCCTGCGTCGACACCGGCTTGGCGACGGGCACGCCGACGCCGTCGGGGATCGGCAGGACCGGTCGCGGCGGGACATCGACGTTGTTGAGCTCGCCCCCCGCGCTGGCGCACACCCGCCCCTCGGCGGTGGCGGCGTCGAACCGGTCCCACTCGGTCTCCGGTGTCAGCCCGACGGCGAGGCGCAGCTCGTCGATCTGGCCTCCCGACAGGAGGGTGGCGTGGTTGAGCGGATCGCCGGCGATCGGCAGTCCCCAGCCCTTGATGGTGTAGGCGAACACCACGCTGGGACGATCCGACTCCTCGTCGCACGAGCGGTAGGCGTCGACCAGCACGCCGAGGTCGTGGCCGCCGAGGTTGTGCACCAGCGGCGCGACCTCCTCGTCGGAGTAGTCGTCGAGCAACGCCACGACGGCCGCGTCGGCACCGTCGAGGAAGCGCTTGCGGAGGTCGGTGCCACGGTGCGCGAACAACGACTGGTACTCCTCGTTGGACATGTCGTCGATGTGCTGGCGCAGCGCCTCGCCGCCCTTGCGGGCGAACGCGTCCTGCAGGCGGTGGCCGTACTTCGCCGCGACGACGTGCCACCCTGCGCCGGCGAAGAACTCCATCAGCTTCTTGATCTTCTGCTCGGGCACCACCCGGTCGAGGCTCTGACGGTTCGTGTCGACCACCCACATCACGTTGCCGAGACCGTGCAGCGCAGGATCGGTGATCG
>JALZNU010000030.1 GCA_030857495.1 Actinomycetota bacterium
GGGAGCCGGTTGCGACGAGCGCGTTGTCGAACGCGATCTCCTCGCTGCCGTCCACCCCGTCGACGAGGACGGTGTTGGGACCCGTGAACCGAGCCGTGCCGCGGACCATGCGCACGCCCTGGCTCGACAGCAGCTCGGACGTGCCGTGCTGCAGGTGCGACTTGATGTCCTCGATCCGCGCCGTCAGCGCACCCGTGTCGACCTCAGGGCTCGCCTGCTCGAGTCCCATCCCCGTCGAGCGCCGAAGGAAGCTCATCGCGCCACCCGTTGCGATCATCGTCTTCGAGGGGATGCAATCCCAGAGGTGGGCGGCGCCACCGACGACGTCACGCTCGATCATCGTCACCGTCGCCCCGAGACGGGCGGCCGAGGTGGCGGCGGTGTTGCCGGCCGGTCCTCCACCCACGATGACGAAGCGCATGGGCTACAGGTTAGGACCATCGCCCCCGCCCGCCCGATGGCCAGGCTGTTAGCGTCCACTCCCCGTGAGCGACGACCCGGCGACCAGCGGCAGCGGTCTCGCCGCAGAGCGGGCGCGGCGTCTGGCGCAGGTGGACGCACTGCGCTCCGGCGGCACCGAGCCATACCCGTACCGCTTCGATCGCACGCACACCGTCGCCGAGGTCCGTTCGGCGTGGGGCGAGATGGCAGCGGGCGCCGAGACGGACGACGAGGTGCGCGTGGCCGGCCGGACCGTGCTCGTGCGCGACACGGGCAAGCTCGTGTTCGCCACGATCCTCGATCGCGGCGCCGAGCTACAGCTGTTCATCTCGATGGCCGTCGTCGGCGACGAAGCGTTCGCCGCGGTGAAGGCGCTCGATCGCGGCGACTGGGTCGGGGTGCACGGCACTGTGATGACGACGCGGGCCGGCGAGCTGTCGGTGAAGGTGCGGGAGCTGACGCTGCTGGCGAAGTCGATCCGGCCGCTCCCCGACAAGTGGCACGGCCTGACCGATGTCGACACCCGCTTCCGCCAGCGCTACGCCGACCTCGTGGTCAACGCCGACGCGCGCCGAGCGTTCGAGGTGCGCCACGCCGTGATCGCCAGCTTCCGTGCGACGTTCGCCGCCCGTGATTACGTGGAGGTGGAGACTCCGCTCCTCCACCTGGAGGCCGGCGGAGCACACGCCCGACCGTTCGAGACGCACCACAACACGCTCGACATGCAGCTCTACTTGCGCATCGCCATCGAGCTGCACCTGAAGCGGCTCATCGTCGGCGGCATGGACCGGGTGTTCGAGATCGGGAGGGTGTTCCGCAACGAGGGCCTCTCGACTCGCCACAACCCCGAGTTCACGATGATGGAGAGCTACGAGGCGTACGCCGACTACAAAGACGTGATGGCGCTCACCGAAGACCTGATCCGAACTGCCGCGAGCGACGCGCTCGACACGAGCGTGGTCGAGATCGCCGGTGAGACCATCGACCTCGCCGAGCCGTGGCCGCGCCGATCGATGGTCGAGCTGGCGAGCGAGGGCATCGGCGAGACGGTCCATCCATCGCGGTCAGTCGACGAGCTGCGCCGCATCGCCGATCGCCACGACGTGCGGTGGGAGCCCTCGTGGGGACCCGGACGTCTCGTCGAGGAGCTGTTCGAAGCGACGAGCGAGAAGTCGCTGATCCGTCCGACGTTCGTGACGGGGCACCCGAAGGAGACGTCGCCGCTGGCGCGATCCGATCGCAACGACCCGCTGCTCACCGAGCGCTTCGAGCTGTACGCCAACGGGCGTGAGATCGCCAACGGCTACAGCGAGCTCAACGATCCCGTCGAGCAGCGGCTGCGGTTCGAGGCGGAGCAGGCGGCGAACGACGCCGGCGACGCCGAGCGCGGCACGATCGACGAGGACTACCTGCGGGCGCTGGAGTACGGCTTGCCGCCGACCGGCGGGCTCGGCATCGGCGTCGACCGTCTCGTCATGCTGCTCGCCGAAGTCGACTCGATCCGCGAGATCATCCTCTTCCCGACATTGCGACCGGAGGTCTGGACATGACAAGAACGGCGTGGGGCGCAGGCTTCGCCACCGAGACACTTGACGGCGAGGTGTTGGACACCTGGTACCGCTGGCTCGGCTGGGGCGAGTACGAGGGTGGCGACTTCGACGACGAGCTGGTGGCTGTCGAGCGCGCCGACCACCCCAGCGCGGAGCGTCGCGGTGTGCGGGTGCGCGCCGCCCGAGTCACGATCGACGTCGACGAGCCGCCGGCATCACCAGGCGACGCCTACCTGCGCCTACACCTGCTGTCCAGCCGGCTGGCGGCGCCGAACTCGATGAACCTCGACGGGATCTTCGGCGCGCTCAACAACGTGACGTGGACGAACCTCGGCCCCGTGCCCGTCGAGCGGGCCGACGAGGTGCGCGTCGCCGAGCTCCGCGACGGGCGCCGCCTCACGATCTACGGGCAGGACAAGTTCCCCCGCATGCTCGACTACGTGTCACCGCCGGGTGTGCGCATCGCCGACGCCGACCGTGTGCGCCTTGGCGCTCACCTCGCCGAGGGCACCGTCGTCATGCACGAGGGGTACTGCAACTTCAACGCCGGCACGCTCGGCACGTCGATGGTGGAGGGCAGGATCTCCCAGGGCGTGGTGCTCGGCGACGGGAGCGATCTCGGCGGTGGCGCCTCGATCATGGGGACGCTGTCGGGCGGCGGCAAGGAGATCGTGTCGGTCGGCGAGCGCTGCCTCATCGGCGCCAACGCCGGCATCGGCATCAGCCTCGGTGACGACTGCGTCGTCGAGGCAGGCCTCTACGTCACGGCCGGCACGCTCGTGAAGCTGCCCGACGGCAGCGTGGTGAAGGGCGCCGCAGTGTCGGGCATCAGCGGGATGATGTTCATCCGCCACAGTCAGACCGGGGCGATCGAAGCTCGCGCCCGCACCGGTAAATGGGAAGGCCTCAACGCCGCCCTCCACGCCAACTGACGGCGAGGGCGTGGGTGCGCCGACCGGCGCTGGTACACCTTGCCTCATGCCCTCCCTCTCCCCCGCCCGCATCGTCGACGCCGTGCTCGAAGGCACGGTCGTCGGCAGCTTCACGAAGATCGGTCCGTCCGTCCGGCGCCGCCTCGACAAGTGGCAACCGCTCCCCCGCCTCGACGGCAAGACCGTCGTCGTGACCGGCGCGACGTCGGGGCTCGGGCGGGCAGCGTCGATCGAGCTCGCCCGCCTCGGCGCCACGGTCGAGGCCGTCGGACGCGACGAGCAGCGAGCGGCGGACGTCGTGGCCGAGATCGCCGGCTCGTCCTCACCGGACGGCACGCCGAGCGCGTCGGCGAGGATCGGCGACGTGTCGTCCCTGTCCGGTGTCCGCGCACTCGCCGACCAGCTCGCCAGCACACACGATCACCTCCACGCCATCGTCCACTGCGCAGGCGCGATGTTCGAGAAGCGGCGTGAGACCGACGACGGGATCGAGGCAACCTGGGCAACGATGGTCGTCGGCCCGCACCTGCTCACGACTCTCCTCGCCGACCGGACAGGGCGCGCCGTGTGGGTGTCGTCGGGCGGGATGTACACGCAGCGCGTCGAGCTCGACGACATCGAGTGGCAGTGGCGCAAGTGGAGTGGCTCGAAGGCGTACGCCCAAGCGAAGCGGGCGCAGGTCGACCTCGTCGCGGAGGCCTCCGAGCGCGGCGAGGCACCGCAGCAGTACGCGATGCATCCGGGGTGGGCGGCCACACCCGGCGTCGAGACATCGCTGCCGGGTTTCGACAAGGTGATGGGACCGCTGCTGCGTGCCCCCGCCGACGGCGCCGACACGATGGTGTGGCTCGTCGCTGCGCCGCCTGGCGAGCTGACGGCGGGCGGCTTCTACCACGACCGCCGCCTGCGCAACACGGTGCGCTGGCCGGGTACGGGCACGTCGGCGCCCGATCGCGACCGGCTGCGCGCGCTGGTCGATCGCCAGGCCAGGCTCGGCTGACCGGCGAGACACAAAGGAAACTTGAAGGGTCGCGGGCCATCATGCGTCCTGCGATCAGGGGACAGCAGCCGGTGAGACGGGGAGCACGGTGGCGATGAGACAGCTCATCGCCGCCGGGCCGTCCCGCTGCGACGTCCTGGCGATCGAGCCGAGCGCGTAGCGTCGTCGCCGTGGCCAAGGTCGACTCGCAGCCGCTCGACCTCGAGGCCGGCGGCCGCGTCGTGTCCATCACCCATCCCGACAGGGTGATGTTTCCCGAGCACGGTGAGACGAAGGGCGACCTCGCTCGCTACTACGTGGCCGTTGGCGAGCCGATGATGCGCGCCGTGCGGGATCGCCCGACGCTGCTGCAGCGCTTCCCCAACGGCGTCGCCGGCCAGTCGTTCTTCCAGAAGCGGATCCCCGACTCGGCGCCCGAGTGGTTGCAGACGACGATCGTGTCGACGCCCAACGGCACGACGTCGCGGGCGATCGTGATGGCCGACCTCGCACACGTGCTGTGGGCCGCCAACCAGGGCTGCCTCGGATTCCACCCGTGGCCGTACCGCGCGCACGACCCCGAACAGACCGACGAGCTGCGCCTCGATCTCGACCCCTCCCCCGGCGTCACCTTCGAGATGGTGCGCGAAGCGGCGGCCGAGGTGCGCGACTTCCTCGGCGAGGAGGGCATCACGGCGTTCGCGAAGACCACGGGCAACCGCGGCCTGCACCTCTACGTGCGCGTCGAACCTGGATGGGACTCGTTCGGCGTTCGCCAGGCGGCCGTCTCGGTGGCACGGGCGATGGAGGTCCGCCGGCCCGACCTCATCACCGGGGCGTGGTGGAAAGAAGAGCGCGGGGCGCGAGTGTTCGTCGACTTCAACCAGAACGCTCCGCACAAGACCGTGTTCGGAGCGTGGTGCGTGCGCTCGCGGGTCGGGGCGCAGGTGTCGACGCCGTTCCGCTGGGAGGAGCTGGCGATGATCCATCCCGACGAGCTATCGCTCCGGACCGTCCCCGCCCGAGTGGAGGCGGACGGCGATCCGTGGGGTGCGATCGACGACGTGCCGCAGTCGATCGAATCGCTCGTCGAGCGATACCGCGCCGACCTCGCCGCCGGCATCCCCGACAGCCCGTGGCCGCCCGTCTACCCGAAGATGCCCGACGAGGCGCCACGCGTCGCGCCGAGCCGGGCGAAGAAGGTGATCGAGGCCGAACCCGAACCCGGGGCGTGACCCCTGGCCAAGACCCCGCCAAACCCAGCGCCTTTGTCAGCGAAAACACGCGACGCCGACGGAGCACGCAGACACAGACGACAGAATGCGTCGATGAGCACGTTCGACGACCCCTCACCGCCTCGTCCGCCGCGCACGGTGACCGTGACGGGAATCGCGCGGGCGTCGTCACCACCCGATCGGGCGACGGTGTCGCTCGGCGTGCAATCCCGAGCGCCATCGGCGGGCGAAGCACTTGCCCTCGCCTCGCAGCGGGCGGGCACCGTGATCGGAGCGTTGCGCGATCTCGGGGGTGAGGGCGAGATGCGCACCGATTCGCTGGCGCTGTGGCGTGAGGAGCAACCCGACGGGACGCGCTACGTGGCGACGAACACGGTCAACGCCACCGTCGGCGCCGGCGATGTGGGCGCAGCGATCGACGCCGCGGCCACGGCCGCAGGCGACGACTTCTCGCTGCACGGGGTGTCGTTCTCGATCTCCGACACGGCGCCACTGCTCGAGCCGTTGCGGGTGCAGGCACTCGCCGACGCTCGGGCAGGCGCGGACATGCTCGCTGCGGCCGAGGGCTGCCGCACGGGTGACGCGCTCGTGATCGTCGAGGGCAGCGGGGGCTGGAGCCCCTTCCCGGGACGAGCCCGCGATGCGGCGTTCGCGATGTCGACGCCCGTCGAGCCCGGCACGGAGACACTTATGCTGGCGGTGACCGTCACGTACGAGCTTCACCCCGACAGCTGACGCGGGCAGTCAGGTCAACTCTGGCAGCGACTGAGCGACGCCGACGAGTGGGGCGAGTGGGTCGCCGTGCTCGGCAAGCCGAGTGCCGACCGTGTCGATCGTCCACCGGTCGGGGCGCAGCTCGGGATCGTCGAGTTCGCCCCACTCGATCGGCACGGACACCGGCGCACCTGACGCCGGCCTCGGGCTGAACGGCGCGACGAGAGTCTTGTTGATCGCGTTCTGTGTGTAGTCGAGCCGGGCGCGTCCCTCGCGGCGGTCGATCTCCCACTCCCAGCTGACGAGATCGGGCACGGTCGAGGCGACCATGCGCGAGAGCGATTCGACCCAGGCTCGTGTCTCGTCGAACGAGTGCCGTCGGGCGATCGGGATCCAGATCTGGATGCCGCGGCGGCCGGTCACCTTCGGACGAGCGTCCAGTCCGAGGTGATCGAGCGCCGTGCGATGCAAGCGGGTGAGGGCGATCACGTCGTCGAACGTCGTCGATGCGCCGGGATCGATGTCGACCACCGCCCACCTGGGTCGCTGGGGATCTTCCACCGTCGACAGCCATGGGTGGAGCTCGACGACGCCCTGACCCGCGAGCCACCCCAGGGCGGCGGCCGACTCGACGACGAGGGCATCGGCGGCCTTGCCGGAGGTGGCTTCGTCGTGGCGCCAGCGGCGGATCCAGTCGGGCGCGTTGCGCAGCGCCGAGCGGTGCCAGATGCCGTTCTGGCCGATCCCGTCCGGGTAGCGGTGTAGGACGATCGCTCGGTCGGCGAGATACGGCAGGATCGTCGGCGCCATGGTGGTGAGGTAGCGGACGAGGTCGCGCCGTGTCAGCGGCCGCTGCCCACCGGCCGCAGGGAACACCACGTCGTCGAGACCTGAAAGCGGGACATCGCATTCACCGACCTGCCACCGTGCCCGTCCGGAGAGGTCGTCGAGGGCGGTGAGCTCGTCGGCGGTGGGTGCCGTCCAGCTCGCCGACGACGACCACGTCTGAGCAGGTGCGGCCAGCACCTCGTCGTTCGTGCGGCCGGACTTCACCGATCGAGGGTGATCCTCGGGGTTCCACCCGCCGTGCGCTGCGTCGTCGTCCTTCTTGATGAGCAGCCAGTCGCGCTCGGTGCGTCCACGCTGCACGAGCACGAAACGGCCGGCGAGCTTCTCACCTTCGAGCTTGAAGTGGAGGTCGCCGCGCTCGACCGCACCGACGGGGTCGGTGTCGCCGTCGGGATCCCACGTCCCCCAGTCCCAGACAATGACGTCGCCACCGCCGTACTCGCCCTCGGGGATGATCCCCTCGAAGTCGAAGTAGTCGAGCGGGTGGTCCTCGACGTGCACTGCGAGCCGCTTCACGGCTGGATCGAGCGTCGGACCTTTCGGCACGGCCCAGCTGAGCAGCACGCCTGCCGCTTCGAGGCGTAAGTCGTAGTGAAGGTGGCTCGCCCGGTGACGCTGGACGACGAACCGGTGACCGACGGGAAGGAGGGTGCTCGCTGCCCCCGACGGTTCGGCGGTCGTGGCGAAGTCGCGCTTCGCCTTGTAGTCGGCGAGTCGATCCGTGCCGCCCATGTCGGCCTCGTCTCAGCTCGGCGTGTTCATGGCGTCACCGGGTGCAGCGGCCCGCCCAGGGAGGATCGGCCGTCGTCCCATCGCGACAGGAGCCGGTTGGCGACACAGCGCTCGACGAGCGCGGCGGCGCCGATGCCGAAGGCGACGTCACGGACGAGTGCTGGCTCGTCGGCGACGACGGCGCGCAGCATGTCGGCGCTGATCCGCTCATGTTCGCCGTCGGCGAGGACATGCACCTCGTGGAAGCGGCGTGCCTCGGGCGGCACCTCGAGGCGCTCGAGTCCGGCGACGTAGCGGCGCATCGCCGACACCGAAGTCATCTCGAAGTAGGCGAGGTGGCCGAGAAGGGCGGCGCGGTGGCGGCGATGCAGGCCCAGCATGCTGACGAGGTTGCTGATCGCCAGGCTCGACCCGGGAATGACGTCGAGGTAGGCGTGCGGTGTCGGGTCGAGTCCGAGGAGCGCCATCGTGGTCGCATACAGGTCGGCGTGTGGGACGTGGGTCTCGTCGTCGGCGCCGTACTCGCCCGTCTGGATCTCGACGAGATGCCGCTTGGCTGCGCCGCGCAGCCGAGGGATTGCCCAGGTGTGCGGGTCTGCCTCTTTCAACTGGTACGGCGAGCGGTGGACGATCAGCTCGCGCACGTGATCGATCGTCGCCCGGTCTCGCACGTGGTCGGCGACCGAGCGGCCGCCGATGGCGTCGCCGATCGCGGTCACGAGGTCGGCGGGATCGTCGGCGTCGGGCACGAGTGGGATGCCGGCTCGCAAACCCGTCTCGAAGCGACGCTCGAGGCCGCCGCGGACGTCGAGCAGCGTCGTGTCCCATTCCAGATCGGCGGCGGCGTCCGGCCAGCCCAGGTAGTGCAGCTCGTAGCAGAGGTACAGCGCGAGCTGGAGGTCCTCGTCGTTTACGACATCGGCACTCGCCGCAGGCGCCGCTGCCAGGTGCGACGGAGCGTCTGCGTCACTGCCGAGCAGGCGATCGAGCACCCACGACGACATCGGCCCACGCCGACGGACGGTGGCCAGGCGCGAACCGAACAGCTCGGCGGCGATGGTGCCGGTCGACGCGCTCAGTGGTCGTCGTCCTCGATGTGCATCGCCTGCTCCTCCGGAGCCAGCCCGGCGGCCGGTTCCTCTTCGGCGAACTCCTGCGCCTCGTGGTCGAGGGTGGAGGCATCGGGTTCGACGAGCTGGCCGGCAAGGTCGTCCTCGTCCTCGGCTTCGTCGTCGAACTGTTCGGCGACCGGGTCGAGCTGGGCGGCGGGGTCGGGTACCTCACGCATCGTGCGCTCGGCGAACGACTCGCCGGCGTCCTCCTCCACCGGGGTGACGCCCACGGTGTTGACTCCGAGCGGGCGGTCGGGCGGGAAGTCGGGCAATCCCTCGCCGACGTCGTCGCCTGTGAAATCGGCGTCGTCGTCGTCGACCTTGTCGGCGTCGAGGGCTTCGGCCTGGTCCTGGGAATCGTCGCTCATGATGACATTGCAGGGTACGGGTCGGCGGCGAGAAGTCGGGCGGAGTGCGCCGCGGCCGAGGCGAGCGAAGCGGCCGTCTCCTGCACGGCGGACGGGATCTCGTCGAGATCTTTGAAGTCGACGCTGCCCATCGCCTCGCCGACCCAGTACGCGGCTCCGCCTGCGGGAATCGTGAAGCCGACGTCGTTGAGACCCTGCATCACCTCGGCCGTGACGTGATGCGCCCCGTCCTCGTTGCCCACCACCCCGACGACCGCCACGCGGTCCCATGCGATGGGCCGGTCCTTGTCGTCGGTCTCGGAGATGAAGGCGTCGAGCCGCTCGAGCACCATCTGGCAGACACTCGACGGGTGACCGAGCCATATGGGGGTGGCGAGCACGAGGATCTGCGCATCGAGTATGGCGGTGCGGATGGTAGGCCAGCCGTCGCCGTCACCTTCGTCGGAGGTGACACCGAAACGGACATCCTCGTCGACTACGCGGAACGTGGCGGTGGTCTCGACGTCGTGCTCGGCGAGCTGGTCGGTGATCAGTTCGATCATCCGGTCCGTGCTCGACGACTCGGGTGTCGATTTCAGCGAGCAGTTGAGCGCCACCGCACGGAGCGATGAGGCGGGGGATGGACTCATGCGTGGTCGGTACCCCCATTCAAGACCGGGCAACCCCCCGGTCATCGGGCGGTGCCATGGACAGGACGATCTGCACGAGGTCGGGCCATGCCGCGCGGAAGGCCGGCAGGCGTCGGGCGTGCGGTCACCTCGGAGACGGTGACCCAGTCGACGGCCTCCGCTGCTCTCCCGTCACTCCCTCACGCCGCCAGGTGGCGACGGGTCAGTCAGGTGGGGAGTTGTCGAGCTCGGCGGGGTCGGCGTCGCCGAGTTCGGCGAGGGGGACCTTCCAGACCTCGACGGTGTACGGCGACCAGGCGCACATCGTGCCGGCGTCGCGTTCTGGGACGTAGACGTGGAACCAGACGCTCGTGTGTGCAGCGTCGGTGAGGACTCTCGCCTCCTCCATGCACTTCGGGTAGGCGCCGACGACGAGCAGGTTGGTGTCGAGGTCGATCGAGGCGAGCTCGCCCGGGTCGAGGCCGGCGGGCAGGGAGTCGACGAACGCGTCGCGCGCTGTGGCGGTGCGCAGCAGGGTCGCCGAGCCCGCGGACTTGACCTTCCGCAGTGCGTCGCCGTCGACCGAGCCGTTGCCCTCGCTCCAGAAGGCGACGTGCTCGCCGACCGAAATGACGAGCGACTCGCTGCTCGTCGTCTCCACGGTTTCTGTGCCATCGACCGTGGGTCCCTTCGCCACACCGCAGCCCGTCGCTCCGATGGCGACGGTCGTGGCGAGCAGGAGAGTGAGCCTTCGAGTGCGCATGGTGTTGGGACGATCCCAATGAGGGTCCAGTTCCTCCCCGGCAACTTCGCGTGCGTCGGTACTTCCGCTTGATGCCACGTCGCACTCCTCATGACGGTGTGCGCCAGCGCCGATCCGGCCGCCGCCCGCCGTTCTGTCATGGGGATCGTGCCGTTTCGGCCACGATCCTCATGACAGAACGGGTAGAGCCACGGGCCCGTCGATCTGCGGCACTGCCGGCGTGGGGACTACGGCGGGTGCGGAGGGTAGATCTCCACGGTCAGCGGATGACCGCGACGAGCTGGGCGTTCAGGATCGAGGTGACCGTTTTGACCATGCTCGCCAAGGAGGTTGCCGGCCACGTCGCCACGCACCATCCCGACGGGTGGGACCGCCCAGGCTGGTGGCCGATCTTTCCACTGCTCTGGTTCGTCGTGATCGGAACCATCGTGTTCTT
>JALZNU010000001.1 GCA_030857495.1 Actinomycetota bacterium
TGCTCATCGCCGGGGCGGTCGGCATCGCCTTCGTGATGCTGTTCATGCTGCTCTACTACCGGGCGCTCGCTGGCATCATCCTCGTCGGACTGCTGCTTTCGGGAGCGATGCTCTACGCCGTGATCTCGTTGCTGTCGGCACAGCGCAACCTGACGCTCACGATCGCCGGCTGCGCCGGCATCATCGTGTCCGTCGGCGTCACCGTCGACTCGTACGTCGTGTTCTTCGAGCGACTGAAAGACGAGGTGCGCCACGGGCGTTCGCTTCGGAACTCGGCCGCCAGAGGGTTCAGCGCCTCGTGGCGGACGATCCTCAACGCCAACCTCGCCTCACTGATCGGCGCGCTCGTGCTGTTCTGGCTGAGCGTCGGTTCCGTGCGGGGATTTGCCTTCTTTCTCGCCCTCTCCACCATCATCGACATGGTCGTCGCGTACTTCTTCACGAGACCCGCCGTGCTCCTCCTCGCACGCGGCGGCAGGGTGGGCGCGCGGAGGGTGTTCGGCATCGACACGTCGACGCGCAACACGGCGCCAGGTGTGTCGTGAGCGAGCTCCGCGACACCGAGCTCGCCAACGCCGACGTCGGTGACGGCACGGTGCCCGTCGCCTCGGAGTCCGTCCGCAAGCGCCTGTATTACGGCGAGACGGCCTACGACTTCTTCGGCAAGCGTTGGTGGGGCATCGGGCTGTCCGCGCTGCTCGTGCTCATCAGCGTTGCGTCGTTCGTCGGGCGCGGGTTCAACCTCGGCCTCGATTTCGTCGGCGGCGTCTCGTGGGACGTCCCCGCCGAGTCGCTCACGGTCGACGACGCCCGTCAAGTGCTCACCGACCGCGGCCTCGACGGCGAGGGTGCACGTGTGCAGGAGCTGTCGGGCGACTCGGGTGCCCGCCTCAAACTGGAGCTGAAAGAGCAGACGATCGATGTCCGCGAGGCCGTCCGCGCCGATCTCGCCGAGGCGGCGGGCGTGGTGCCCGACGATGTCGACGTGCGAGCGGTGAGCGCGCGCTGGGGTGACACCGTCACGAATTCGGCGGTGCGCGCCCTCGCGGTGTTCCTCGTACTCATCGTCGCGTTCATCACGCTGCGCTTCGACTTCTTCATGGCCATCGCCACGATCACGGCGATGGCGCACGACGTCGTCGTCTCCGTCGGCGTGTACTCGCTGTTCGGGTTCGAGGTCACACCAGCCACCGTCATCGCGTTCCTGACGATCCTCGGCTTCTCGATCTACGACGGCATCGTCGTGTTCGACAAGGTCAAGGAGAACCGCCAGAAGTATCGCGCCCACCGTCTCGGCGAGCACGACATCGACAACATCTCGATGAACCAAGTGTTGATGCGATCGCTCAACACCAGCATCGCGGCCGTGCTGCCTGTCATCGCCCTGCTCGTCGTCGGCGACCTGGTGCTGGGGGCGTCGACGCTGCGCGAGTTCGCCCTCGCCTTGCTGATCGGCATGATCACGGGCGCCTACTCGTCGATCTTCATCGCCACGCCGATGCTGGCGATGTTCAAGACGAAGGGTGCCTGGAACCCTCGACGGGCCGTTCCACACGCCACGGGAGAGGACCTGCGTGCGCTCGTGCTCGGCAACCGCCCGATGAGCAAGCGACAGTCGACCCGCACGCAACGCCTGGCCATTGCCGGCGTGACCGACGACGTCGCTCCTGTCGCCGCCGACGCAACCTCGCCGCGTCGGTCGTCGACGCCAGCGACCACGACGACTCCCGCACCGTCGTCGGACTCGTTGCTGCAACACCCCCCGCGTCCCCGCAAGAAGAAGCGCCGCTAGCACGAGTTCGCATCGCCGCAGTGTCGCCTGTCATCGGCCCCGGCAGCATGGATAGCCTTTCTCTATGAGCTCGGAGCCGCGAGTCGTCTCGTCGCCGGATCGACATCACGAATGGCTCGATCCGCTCGTGCGCACGATCACGGGGTACCCGAAGCCGGGCGTCGTCTTCCGCGACATCACGCCACTGCTCGGCGACGCAACGGCGTTCGCCAGGGCCGTGGACGAGCTCGTTGATCTGTTCGCCGACGGCGACGTCTCACGGGTCATCGGCATCGAGTCGCGCGGCTTCATCCTCGCCGCACCGGTCGCGTACCGCCTCGGCGCCGGGTTCGTGCCAGCCCGCAAGGCCGGCAAGCTGCCGTGGGCGGTCGTGCGCGAGCCGTACGAGTCCGAGTACGGCGCCGAGAAACTCGAACTGCACCGCGACGCGATCCATCCCGGCGAGCGCGTGCTGGTCATCGACGACGTCCTCGCCACCGGCGGCACGGCACGCGCCGCAGCCCACCTCGTCGAAGCGCTCGGCGGCATCATCGTCGGCCTCGGCTTCCTCGTCGAGCTGTCGTCGCTCGCCGGCCGCGAGCGGTTGGGGGACCGCCGTGTCGAACGTCTCGCGGAGTACTAGGGCGGGGGCGGGCTGATGGGCACCGTCGATCGAGTCCTGCCCTGGCGGCGCGGGCACGAGTCGTTCTCGGCGGAGCTCGTCCCACTGCTGTCGAGCTACCGGCGCCGGCACCCCAAGGCGGACATCAGCACGATCGATGCCGCCTATCGCGCCGCCGAGGAGGCGCACCGCAACCAGCGGCGATCGTCGGGAGAGCGCTACATCAACCACCCGCTGGCCGTCGCTCGCGTCGTCGCCGACATCGGGCTCGACGCGACGTCGATCTCGGCGGCACTGCTGCACGACGCCGTCGAAGACACCGAGATGACGATCGCCGACGTGCAGGGCAACTTCGGCGCCGAGATCGCAGCCATCGTCGACGGCGTCACGAAGCTCGATCGCATCCAGTTCGACTCGCGCGAGGAGCAGCAGGCGGCAACGATGCGCAAGATGTTCGTCGCCATGGCGCGCGACCTACGGGTGCTCGTGATCAAGCTCGCCGACCGATTGCACAACATGCGCACGATCGCGGCGATGCCGGCCGACAAGCAGCAGCGCATCGCACAGGAGACGCTCGACATCTATGCGCCGCTGGCGCACCGACTCGGGATGCAAGAGCTGAAACAGCAGCTCGAGGACCTCTCGTTCGCGGCGTTGCATCCGAAGCGCTTCGCCGAGCTCGATCACCTCGTGCACGTTCGCTCACCGGAGGGCGAGGTCAACCTCGCGCTCGCGGTCGCAGAGGTGCGGGCGCGCCTCGCCGAGCTCAAGATCGACGCCGACGTCGCCGGCCGTGGCAAGCACCTGTGGAGCGTCTACGAGAAGATGGTCGTCAAGCATCGCGAGTTCGACGACATCCTCGACCTCATCGCGATCCGCGTCATCGTCGACTCGGTGAAGGACTGCTACGCCGCGCTCGGTTGCATCCACGGTCGCTGGCGGCCGGTCGTCGGCCGGTTCAAGGACTACGTCGCGATGCCGAAGTTCAACCTCTACCAGAGCCTGCACACCACCGTCATCGGACCGTCCGGCAAGGCCATCGAGGTGCAGATCCGCACGCGAGAGATGCACCAGCGCGCCGAGTGGGGCGTCGCCGCGCACTGGGCGTACAAGGACGGCTCACCGCAGCGCGACATCGACTGGCTCAACCGCATCGTCGACTGGCAGGCCGAGGTCAGCGATCCGGCGCACTTCATGGAGGGTCTGAAGAGCGACCTCGAGCAGGACGAGATCTTCGTGTTCACGCCGAAGGGCCGCGTCGTCACGCTCCCCGTCGGCTCGACGAGCGTCGACTTCGCCTACGCCGTCCACACCGAGGTCGGGCACCGCTGCATCGGGGCCCGCACCAACGGGCGCCTCGTCGCGCTCGACCACCAGCTGCAGAGTGGTGACACGTGCGAGGTCGTCACGGCCAAGGTCGAGACGGCGGGACCCTCGCAGGACTGGCTCGGCTTCGTCGCCTCGACGAGGGCCCGCAACAAGATCCGCCAATGGTTCAGCCGCGAGCGCCGGCTCGACATGATCGAGAACGGTCGCGAGCGTCTCGTCGACGAGTTCCGCCGCGAGAGCCTGCCGGCCCAGCAGATCTGGAAGTCCGAGCATTTCGACGCCGTGATGTCCGAACTCGGCTACGTCGACTCCGACGCCTTCTTCGCCGCCGTCGGTGAGAGTCACGTCTCGGCGAGGTCGGTGGCGCAGCGCATCGCCCGCCGTTACCGGGGTGGCGGCGACAACGACACCGAGCAACTGCCGGCGACGGCGCTCCGTCCGCGGCGGCTCACGGCGGTTCCCGGCCACGACGCGCACGGTGTGCACGTGGAAGGACTCGACGACGTGCTCGTGCGGATGTCGCACTGCTGCACGCCGGTACCCGGTGACGACATCATCGGCTTCGTGACGCGCGGCAGGGGAGTGAGCGTGCACCGGGCCGATTGCGCCAACGCCGTGTCACTGATGTCGAACCAGCCGACACGCCTGATCGAGGTCGATTGGGACGACGAACGGCCGGCGACGATCTTCCGTGTCGCCGTCGAGGTGGTGGCGATCGACCGCTCGCGGCTGCTGCGCGACGTCGCCAACGCGATGTCGGACCACCAGGTCAACATCGTCGCCTCGTCGACGGTGACGGGCGAGGACCGCGTGGCCAAGATGCAGTTCGAGTTCGAGCTCGCTGATCCCAAGCACCTCACTGCTGTAATGCGCACGATCAAGAACATCGACTCGGTGTACGACGCCTACCGGCTCGTGCCGGGCGGCGGCGTGGCGGCGAAGGCGCTCGCCGACACGGCCGCCAACGCAGTGTTCGGCGCCGATCCCGGCGAGCGCGCGCAGCCCGCCGGATAGCCTCGGCCGCCGTGCCAGAGTTCAGGACGAGCCCCGGTTTTCGCGACCTACTGCACCCCGCGTCGACCCGTCAGCGGGCGTTCGTCGACGCCTTCGCGTCGGTCGTCGAGGCAGCGGGCTATGAGCTGGTCGTGCCGCCGCTCCTCGAGGACGTCGGCGTCTTCCGGCGTCTCGGCGAGGCAACCGATGTCGTCACGAAGGAGATGTATGACTTCGTCGACAAGGGCGATCGTCACGTCGTACTGCGGCCCGAGCAGACAGCGGGTGTGTGCCGGGCGTTCGTCGAGCACCGGCCGGCCGTGCCGTGGAAGGCGTGGTGCTTCGGTCCCAACTTCCGATACGAACGCCCGCAGCGTGGCCGCTACCGGCAGTTCGAACAGGTCGACGTGGAGGTGCTCGGTACCGACGACCCGCAGGCCGACATCGAGGTCATCGCACTCGGCTGGCGATTCTTCGCCGCGCTCGGATTGTCGCAAGTGCGGCTGCTCGTCAACTCGCTCGGCACCCGCGAAGAACGACTCGCACACATGGAGTCACTACGCACGTACTTCGAGGGCCGGGCGGGTGAGCTCAGCGAGCAGAGTCGTGCAACACTCGCCCGCAACCCGTTGCGGGTGCTCGACTCGAAGCGTGCCGAGGACGAGGCGGTGATCGCCGCCGCGCCGCCGGTCAGTGAGTCGCTCGGCGACGAGTCGAGCGCGCACTTCGCAGCCGTGCTCGCCGGGCTCGACGCGCTCGGCATTCCCTACGACGTCGACGCCCGCCTCGTGCGCGGACTCGACTACTACGTCCGCACCACCTTCGAGTACGCCGGCGGGACGCTCGAGTCTGCGCAGAACGCGCTCGGTGGTGGCGGCCGCTACGACGGTCTCGTCGAAGACCTCGGCGGCCCCTCGACGCCGGGGATCGGACTCGCGCTCGGCGTCGATCGCACGCTGCTCGCCTGCGACGACGAAGGGGTCTTCCCGGCGCCGATTCGCGCTGCCGACGTCTTCGTCGTCGACGTCACCGGGGGAACGAACGCCACGTCGCTGACCGACGAGCTACGCCAGCTCGGCTACCGGGCCGAACGTGCCTACGACCGCCGCAGCATGAGGTCGCAGATGAGGGCCGCCGACCGCAGCGGTGCCGAGCTCGCCGTCATCTACGCCCCCGACGAGCTCGCGGACGGCTCGGTCGTCGTCCGGCGGCTGCGCGACGACGGCGAGCAATTCACCGTGCCGATCGACGGGCTCGCCACCACACTGGCGGAGCACCTCGACTCGCTCATCTCGAACACAGGACCCAAGACTCGATGACACTTCGCTCGCCCTCGATCCGCCCGACCTCGCTCCGGACACACCGCTGCGGCGATCTCCGCCGGGAGCACATCGGCCAGCGGGTGAGGCTCACCGGGTGGGTCGCCCGGCGCCGCGAGCACGGCGAGCACCTCGCCTTCCTCGACCTGCGCGACACGTCGGGCGTCGTGCAATGCGTGGTCGCGGAGCACATCGACGCCCGTAGTGAGTACGTGGTCTCGATCAGCGGCACCGTGCGCGCCCGGCCAGACGGCACGATCAACGCCAACCTCGCCACGGGCGAGATCGAGATCGGCGAGGCCGAGGTCGAGATCCTCGGCACCGCCGAGCCGCCGCCGTTCCCCATCGACCAGCGCGCCGACGCTGTCGACGAAGGGATCCGGCTCGAGTACCGCTACCTCGACCTGCGCCGCGAACGGATGCAGCGCAATCTGCGCGCACGCGCCGCCGTCAACTCGGCGATGCGGGCGTCGATGGAGTCGCAAGGCTTCGTCGAGGTCGAGACGCCCCTCCTGGTGCCGTCGACGCCCGAGGGTGCGCGCGAGTTCCTCGTGCCGTCGCGCAAGGAACACGGGGCGTTCTACGCGCTGCCGCAGTCGCCTCAACTGTTCAAGCAACTGTTGATGGTCGCCGGGCTCGATCGCTACTACCAGTTGGCGCGCTGCCTGCGCGACGAGGACCTGCGTGCCGATCGTCAGTACGAGTTCACTCAGCTCGACATCGAGATGAGCTTCGTCGGCGTCGACGACGTTCTCGCTGCGATCAGCGACGCCGTCCTCGACGCCGCAGAGGCGGTCACCGGCACGCGTCCAGGAGAGATCAGGCGCATCACGTGGCGTGACGCGATGGAACGCTTCGGCTCGGACAAGCCCGATTTGCGATTCGGGATGGAACTCGTCGACCTCGGCGGGGTGTTCTCGGCGACAGCGTTCAAGGCATTCGCCGGCTCCGGCGCGATCAAGGGCCTGCGCGTCGAGGGTGCCGCGTCCACGTACGGCCGCAACCAGCTCGACAAGCTCACCGACCGGGCGAAGTCGCTCGGAGCGAAAGGTCTCGTCTGGATCAAGGTCGCGTCCGACGCCGCGCTCGAGTCGCCCGTCGCCAAGTTCTTCTCCGACGCCGAGCGAGACGCGCTGCTCGCCGCCACAGGCGCGAAGGAGGGTGACCTCGTTCTGATCGTTGCCGACGAGTGGCACCGCGCCTGCGAGGTGGCGGGCACGCTGCGCAACGACCTCGGGCGTCCACCCGTCCACGAAGGTCCGTACGAGTACGTCTGGGTCGTCGACTTCCCGCTCTTCGTCGGCCAGGATGCGACCACGGGCCGCCCGCTCCCGGGCCACCACGCATTCTGCATGCCCCATCCCGACGACCTCGAGCGCCTCGAGGACGAACCGATGTCCGTGCGGGCGCTGGCCTACGACCTCGTGCTCAACGGGTGGGAGCTCGGCTCGGGCTCGATCAGGATCCACGACGACGCGCTGCAGCGGCGCGTCTTCCACCTTCTCGGGATCTCTGACGAGGAGGCGGATCGCAAGTTCGGGTTCTTCCTCAACCCGTTCCGCTACGGGGCCCCGCCGCACGGCGGGTTCGCCGTCGGCATCGACCGGCTCGTGGCGATCCTCGCCGGCGAGGAGAACATCCGCGAGGTCATCGCCTTCCCGAAGACGCAGTCGGGCAGCGACCCGATGACCGGATCACCGATCGCCGTCGAACCGAGTCACCTCGCCGAGCTCGGCCTCCGGGTAGTGGACTAGAGAATGCATCGCGCGGTCCAGCCGCGCGACGAGGGAAGCGCCAGCGACGAGTCGCACGAGGCGCGAGGAGAAAGCGAAGCGGACGACGAGCCCGTCAGGTTGCGGTCCACTGGGCTTCGGTCATCACCTGGTTGATGCCCTTGATCTGCAGCAGGCGCTGTGAGAGGTGAGGCACTCGGGACCAGTTGGGGTCGACGCGCAGCACCACGGTGTCGTCCTCGATGCGCACCTGCTTGAGCTCCTTGGCGCCCGAGAGACCCTCGTCGGACGTGATCGCGGCGAGCACCCTCGTCACCGTGTAGAGACGCTGCGGCGAGATCGATTCGGGACGCTGCAGCTCGGCGGCGAGTGACCGTCCCCAGCGGAAGATGTCGTGGCGGCGGTTCCACGCCAGCGTGAAGAGCGCTGTACGGCTGAGCGGGTTGAGCAGTGTCGTGAACCGGCGGGGCATGAGCGGGGCTCCTTCGAGTCGTGTGGTGGTCGGGCCTGCGTGTCCGTCACTCGAGGCGGCAGGTGCGCGAGACGAGGAACGTCCACAGTTGATCCTGCTGTGACGGGTTCACGGGGATGTCGTACGACGATTCGAAGTCGTCGCCGATGCGGAGCCGGATCGGATAGACGAACGGTTGTTTCGTCTCACCGAGCGCATGACCGTCGCAGCGTGTGCCGCGGAGCTCGATCGGGATGTCGATCTCGTCCTCGCCGGGGGCGAGCATGGCGGGGAGCTCCCCGGTGATCGAGTACAGCACGCTGCCGCGGATGTCGTCGACGGCGATCGCTTCGTCGGAGCCGGCGCGAGTGATCCGCAGCGTGGCGCGGGCGCGTGCGTCGAAGCCCTCTCCTGACTCCTCGATGGGGTCGGTGATGGCGATGACGGCTGACTCCTCGATGAACGCTTTGTCGCACTCACGCTCGTACAGCTTCGGGATGGCCTCGTAGATGCTCTCGAGCGGGACCCGCACCTCGCCCTCGGACCCGGATGCGGTGACGAAGCGAATCGCGGCATCGGTGGGATCGAGCGCATCGCCAGGCTCGCAGCGCACGTCGCCGAATGGCGTGACGAGATCGGTGCGTTCGCTCGGCGAGTACAACGTGTCGTGCGGGGTGAAGGCCAGCGTCTCGAAGCCCGCCGATTCGAGGCGAACGCCCGTCACCGTGAACTCGTCGTCGCCGGTGTTCGTGAGCTTGACGCGGAAGCGGCCGCCAACCGCTTGGTCGGTGCGATAGACGATCGCCTGAGCTGTGACGTCGATGGATGGCGGCACGGTCGTCGACCTCGGCAACGTGACGGGAGGATCCGTCGGCGTGGTCGGTGCCTGCGTGTCGTCGCCGCTGGCGATGACGAGCACGACTGCGACGAGGAGTGCCAGTACGACACCGACACCGGCGAGCACGAGGCGGGGTCGCAACCCGGCCGAGATGTGGGCCATCAGTCCAGCGACCTGATGACGAACCCGGTGCGCAGCTTCGGTGTGAAGAACGTCGACTTCGGCGGCATGAGCAGACCCTCTCGAGCGGTGCGCGTGATCTCGGCGACGCTGACGGGACGGATCAGCACGGCGGCGACGGCGTCGCCCCGCGTTGCCGCGTCCACCGCTGTCTGCACACCGTGCTGATACGTCACGGCGTGGGTCACGTCCGCCAATGCCTGTTCGAGCCACAGGCCGTCGAGCGCGCGGACATCGTCGAACACGCCTGGCCGCTCGTCGAGCCAGTTCGCCGTGCCGTCGGACCACACGACGGCCATCCGCTCCTCCGTTGCGGCGATGTCCACGGCCTCGCCGGCACCGCCGTGGACATCGCCGAGCAGGAACGATCGATCGAGCGCCGCTCGCAGCGCACCCTCCTCGACCTCGGTGTACAGGCGATGGATCGGCGCCACGCTCAGCTGGTCGTCGACGAGCTCGTTGACGAATGCGAGCGTCAACTCGGCCGGGGAGTCGTGGCGGCCTGTCGCCGCGCGGACGTCGTCGCGGTGCTGGCGGGCGACCCCGTAGCGGTGGTGGCCGTCGGCGATCAGCACGGCGTCGCTGCCGACGAGTGCGGCGATGGCGGCCACCCGCTCGGGATCGTCGACGCGCTCCACCGAGTGCGTGACGCCGTCGACGACGATCGAACCGATCTCCTCGCCCGGTGCAGCGAGCAACGCCGTCAGGCCGGGTGCCAGCGAGAGACCCCACACGGGGGAGAGGTTGGCGTTGGTCGCCCGCGTGAGGTCGAGGCGGTCGGTCGACGCCTTCGGTGTGGTGCGCTCGTGCGGCAGCACGCCGCCGCTGTCGGTGACCTCGATCGCGCCGAGCACGCCCGTGACGACGCGGCGTTCACCTTCTTCGTCGTCGAACGCCATGCGGTAGATCGTGAACGTCGGCGCCGCGTCAGCGACGAGGATCCCGTCGCCGATCCAACGGCGCAGCGTCGATCCGGCGACCTCGTAGCGGTCTGGTCCGTCGCGTTCGCGAGGCACGTCGACGTGGACGATGTTGGCGGCGTCGCGTGCGGCCAGCTCGTCGATGTCGGCGTCGGAGAGCACGTCATAGGGAGGAGCGATGACGAGGTCGAGGTTCTGGTCGGAGGCGTAACGCAGCGCAGCGAACGGCTCGAAACGTGGCACGTCTCCAGCCTGGCACATAGGGTTCGGAGCGTGACCCTGCCCCGATTCCACTTGGCGATCCCCGTCGACGATCTCGATGCCGCACGGCAGTTCTACGGCGGAGTTCTGGGGTGCGAGCAGGGACGTGACGCTGCGCACTGGGTCGACTGGAACCTGTTCGGTCACCAGCTCGTCACGCATCTCGCGTCAGGCGCGGGGGATCGTGCCGCCAATCCCGTCGACGGCCATGACGTGCCGGTCCCTCACTTCGGTGCATTGCTCGACGAGGACATGTTCCACTCGCTCGCCACCCGACTGCGCGACGCCGGCGTCTCGTTCGTGATCGAGCCGACGCTTCGCTTCGAGGGCGAGGCGGGCGAGCAGTGGACGATGTTCGTCCGCGATCCCGCCGGCAACGCGCTCGAGTTCAAGTCATTCGCCGACGACGCCCAGGTCTTCACCCGCTGACCGAGCTGATCGCGGGCGTCGAGCAACGGGCTACGTTCCAGCGGGATGCTCTACTCCGCCGACCACCGTGTCGCGTTCGTGCACATCCACAAGACGGCGGGCATGTCGACGATCGAAGCGTTGCGGGCGGCATTGCCAGATCTCGCCCACCTGCCCGAGCTGCCAGAGGCGCACTACCCGGTGACGGAGTTGTTCCGCATCCTGCGCGATCGTGGCGAGGATCCCCTCGACACCCGTGTCGTCACGGTCGTGTGTCACCCGATGGCGCACGCCGTGTCGATCTACGAGTACTGGCGATCGTCGAAGATCCCGCATCGCGATCAGCAGCTCCCGCACGTCGTCCGCACACGCCGGCTGTCGTTTCCCGACTTCCTCGAGCAGGTGCTCACCGAAGACCAGTTCGCGCAACACCTGCTCATCGACGGCACCGTGCCGAGCAACGTCACGATCCTGCGGCGAGAGTCACTGGCGCACGGCGTGCGCGACTTCGTGCGCGACGTGACGGGCGACGACCACGACGTCGACGTTCACGTCCGGAACCGGACCGAGCATCGGCCGGTCACCGACTACGTCGACGAGCACACGCTGCGCCTGATCGAGGCGAGCTACGACTGGACGTTCGCCGCGGGCCTGTACCGTCCCGACGTGATCCCCGAGGAGGAACGACACGTCACGGTCGCCGAGGCGGACGACTCGCCGTCGGTCACGAGGCGGCTGCGAGTCCTGCTGGCACGGTCGCTCGGGCGATGAGCGCGACTGCCGCGGGCCGGGCACCCGTGCTGTGTGACCTCGACGGCGTCGTCTGGCTCTCCGGCGTGCCACTGCCCGGCGCGCCGGACGCGATCGCTGCGCTGCGGGCCGCCGGACGGCGTGTCCTGTTCGTGACGAACAACTCGTGGGCGACCGTCGACCAGCAGGAGGCGACGCTCGCCGAAGCCGGCATCCCCGCCAGCGGAGACGTGGTCACATCGGCGGCGGCAGCGGCGACGCTCGTCCAGCCGGGGGAGCGTGTGCTCGTGTGCGGCGGCCCCGGCGTGGTCGAGGCGCTCGAGCAACGCGGCGCGACACCGGTCGACCGCGACGATGCCGACGGCGTCGATGTCGTCGTGGTCGGCTTCCATCGCGACTTCGACTACGACGAGATGGCCATCGCCGCAGGCGCAGTGCGGGCAGGGGCGCGTCTCGTCGCCACCAACAGCGACGCCACCTATCCCACGCCCCATGGGCCGATCCCCGGAGGCGGTGCCATCGTGGCGGGCATCGCCGTCGCCTCAGGCGTCGACCCCGTCGTGGCCGGCAAGCCGCACGAACCGATGGCTGCGGCCGTCACCACGGCGATCGGCCGCGACCCGGGGCCGATGCCCGACGTGATCATGGTCGGCGACCGTGTCGAGACCGACGGCTTCTTCGCCGCCACGCTCGGCGCTGCGTTCGCACTCGTCCGAACGGGCGTCACACCTTCAGGGGCAGCGCTGCCACCCGGCATCACGCCGGCGTACGACACTGCGGACCTGGCGTCACTCGTCGTGCTGCTCGGACGTTAGGGTTCGCCCCCATGGCGAAGTCACCGGTCAAGCGAATCCTCGACAGCGGGGTCCAGTTCACAGAGATGAGCCGCCAGCAGGCGGAGGCAGTGGTCAAGTCGTTGGTCAAGGCCGGCGACGTCCGGCGCAAGGAGGCCGACCTCGTGGTCTCCCAGCTCGTCGAGCGCGGCAAGTCCACCACCGCCTCGCTCGCCGCCAATGCCCAGTCGGAGATGGCGCGACAGGTCGGCTGGCTTGCCGAGCGCTTCGACGACCTCGAGGATCGACTCGAGGACGTCGTCGATCGCTTGACGTCGATGGCCCGCTCGTCGACGTCGAAGGCCACGACGGCGAAGCGTTCGGCAGCCGGGTACGCCGGCGCACGAGCCGCCAATACTCCGTCGACCAACGTCTCGGCGACGACCAAGTCGGCCGCCAAGAAGACGGGCGCGGCAGCGAAGAGGTCGGCCACGACGACGAAGAGCGCAGCGAAGACAGCAGCGAAGTCAGCGGCGAAGAAGACGGCGGCGAAGGCGTCGACGGCGAAGAAGGCGGCGAAGGCGTCGACGGCGAAGACGGCGGCCACCAAGAAGGCGTCGACCAAGAAGGCCAGCACCGCGGCGAAGAAGACGACGACAGCAGCGAAGAAGACCTCGTCGCCAGCAAAGAAGACGACGACGGCCAAGAAGTCGGCCGCCCGCAAGACGCCGGCCAAGAAGACGGCTGCCGCCAAGAAGACGACGGCGGCCAAGAAGACGACGGCGGCCAAGAAGACGACGGCGGCCGGCACGACACCAGCCAAGAAGACGAGCACGGCCGCGACGAACACGACGGGCACTTCCTCGCCGGGCGGCACGACCTCGCCCAGCACGTGACGTGACGTCGCGGCGGCGGCTCGCAGTCGAGCTCGTCCGTCGCCGACTCGTCGCCGATGTCGAAGAGGCAGCTTCGCTCCTCGACGCCGACCGAGTGCTCGTCAACGGCGCCGTCGCCGACACACTCGACCGGCTCGTTGCGACCGAGGACGCGCTCACGATCACCGACGTCGCGAGGTTCGTCGGGCGCGGCGGTGAGAAGCTCGATCGTGCGCTCGACGACTTCGCCGTCGACGCTGCGGGACGACGATGGCTCGACGCCGGCGCCTCGACGGGTGGCTTCACCGACTGCCTGCTGCAACGCGGTGCGACGCACGTCGTCGCGCTCGACGTCGGGCACGGTCATCTTCACCCGACGCTGCGTGCCGATCCGCGTGTCACCGTCCTCGAGCGCACCAACGTCCGACACGCCGACACGGCAACGATCGACGGGCCCGTCGACGGCGTCGTCGCCGATCTCTCGTTCATCTCGCTGACGACCGTCCTCGGCGCGCTCGTCGCGCTGTGCAAACCTTGTGCGCCGATGGTGCTCCTCGTCAAACCGCAATTCGAGGCGTCGAAGGCGGAGGTCTCGGCCGGTCGCGGCGTGATCACCGACCCAGCGATCCACCATCGGGTGCGGGAGACGATCGCCGCCGCGTTGACGGAGCTCGGCGTGACGGTGCTCGGATGGGTGACGTCGAACGTGACCGGCGCCAACGGCAACCTCGAGCTGTTCGTCTATGGCCGGACGCCGAACCCCGACACGTCCGAAGGTGACCGATGAGCGTCGTCGCGATCATTGCCCATCACGAGCGCGCCGACGCCCCGAGGCTCGTGCGCGAGGCGGCGACATGGCTGACCGATCACGACCACGAGACGTGGGTGCACCCCGATGATGCGGCGGCCATCGGTCTCGACGAGCTCGCTGCGGGCGCCGGCCGATCGCTCTCCGACGCCGACCTCGTGCTCAGCCTCGGAGGCGACGGCACGATGTTGCGCACGGTGCGCCTGCTGGACGGCGCACCCGTGCCGATCCTCGGCGTCAAGCTCGGCTGGCTCGGCTACCTCACCGAGGTCGAACCCGAGGACATGATCGCGGCGCTGCGCCGCTACTTCGAGGGCGCCGAGCGGGGCCGCTGGGTGATCGACGACCGGATGATGCTCGACGTCACCGTAAACGGCGACACGCAGCGGCGGTGGACGGCGCTCAACGAAGCGGTCGTCGAGAAGTCGGAATCAGGCCACACCGTGCGGCTCCAGGCGATCATCGACGGTGAGCCGTTCACGTCGTACGCCGCCGACGGCCTCATCGTCGCCACGCCGACGGGATCGACCGCCTACTCGTTGTCGGCGCGTGGGCCGGTCGTGTCGCCGCGGCACCGGGCCGTGCTGCTCACCCCCGTCGCGCCACACATGCTCTTCGACCGCACCCTCGTGCTCGACCCGTCAGAGACCGTCGAGATCGAAGTGCTCGGTCACCGGCCGGCGGAGCTGGCGATCGACGGGTTGCACGTCGCCACGCTCACCGACGGCGACGTCGTCACGTTCGTTCCATCCGACGACGCGGCGCGGTTCGTGCGGGTGTCCGAACGCCGCTATCACCAGATCCTGAAGGCCAAGTTCGGCCTCACGGACCGCTGATGCTCGTGGAGCTGCACATCGAGCACCTCGGCGTCATCGAACGCGCCACGCTCTCGTTCGGGAGCGGTCTCACGGCGCTGAGCGGTGAGACGGGGGCGGGCAAGACGATGCTCGTCGAGGCGATCGAGCTACTCGTCGGCGGGCGCGCCGACGCGGCCGTCGTGCGCACGGGCGAGGCCGAGGCTCGGGTCGAGGGACGATTCGTCGTCGGCGACGACGAGTTCGTGCTGTCACGGGTGATCCCGGCCGATGGTCGCTCGCGTGCCTACGTCAACGGTCGGCCGGCGACGGCGGGGACGCTCGCCGAGCTGACATCGGGCCACGTCGACCTCCACGGTCAGCACGCCCACCAGAGCCTGCTCGGCGCGACGGCGCAGCGGCGAGCGCTCGACCTCGCAGGCGCCGTGGATCTGGGACGGCTGCGCGCAGCGCAGGGCGAGGTCGCCACGATCGAAGCCGAGCTGGCCACGCTCGGCGGTGACGAGCGGACGCGGGCACGCGAGCTCGACCTGCTGCGCTACCAGCTTGCCGAACTCGAGGCGGCTGGATTCGGTGGCTCCGAGGTCGACGTCGACGTCGACGAGGAGTCAGCACTCGACGCCGAAGCGCTGCTGCTCTCCGATGCCCAGGCGCATCGCGACGCCGCAGCGGGCGCGAGAGAATCGATCAGCGGCGAGCGAGGGGCGCGAGAGCTGCTGGCCGAGGCGCTCGCCGCGCTGCGCGACAGCGTGCCGTTCGAACCCGAGTCGGCGCGACTCTCTGCGCTCGCCGCAGAGCTCGACGATGTCGCCGACAGCCTGCGGTGTCGCGGTGAGGGGATCGAGGACGATCCGGCGCGTCTCGACGAGATCCGGCGCCGGCGACAACTGCTGCGCGAGCTGTGCCGCAAGTACGGCGACACACTCGCCGACGTCGTCTCGTTCCACGACGATGCGAGCGCCCGCCTCGCCGAGCTGGAGGGGCACTCCGAACGCGTCGAGCAGTTGGCGCAGCGTCGTGTCGAGGCGCATCGGACGCTCGTCACCGAGGCGCTCACCGTCGGCGACGCGAGGCGGCGGGCGGCAGTCGGCCTGGCGTCCTCGGTGGAGCAGCGGCTCCGCACGCTGGCGATGCCCGATGCCGTCGTCACCATCTCGGTCGGCGAACGCGAGGTCGACCCGGCTGGCGACGAGGTCTCGTTCCAGTTGGCGGCGAACCCGGGCACGGCGCCGCAGGCCTTGTCCAAGGTCGCCTCGGGCGGCGAGCTGGCGCGAGCGATGCTCGCGCTGCGCCTCGTGTTCACCGACGCCGGCGGGACCGGTGAAGCCGGTGAGACCGGCGACGCAAGGGTGATCGGTGACGCGACGTCCACGCTCGTGTTCGATGAGGTCGACGCGGGGGTCGGGGGAGCGGCGGCACTCGCGGTCGGCGGGGCGCTCGCCGATCTCGGGCGCCGCCACCAGGTGCTCGTCGTCACTCACCTCGCCCAAGTGGCATCCGCCGCCACTCAGCACATCGTCGTCGAAAAGGCTGTCGCCGGCGGAGTCACCACGGCTACGGCCCGCTCGCTCGACGGCGACCGCCGCGTCGAGGAGGTCGCACGAATGCTCTCGGGCTCACCGGCGAGCAGCTCGGCACGTGCCCACGCTGCCGAACTGCTCGCCCGCTCGCGGTGACGATTCGGCGTCGCCCGGGGCCGATGTGGAGATCGACGTGCGGAGGCGGTTCAGAATGCGGCGCGGGTGAACGCATCGGTGAAGCCGAGTTGCTCGGCTCGGTCGAGTGGTTCGGTGTTCGGAGGCGCCGGCTGGATGGCCGGCTGGGGTCGTCGTCGTGGTGGGTCGGTGGAGGCGACCAACCGGTTGTCGTCGTGGAGGTCGAGGCGACGGCTGCCGGGGTGCAAGGTCAACCGCCAGCGGCTGCTGCGGTGCAGGAGGTGGTGGTGATGCCAGCACAGCAGCACGAGGTTGTCGGTGTTGGTGGGGCCTCGCTCGGGGCCTTCCCAGAACCGGACGTGGTGTGCTTCGCAGCTCCATGCGGGAGACGTGCAGCCGGGCCAGCGGCAGTGACGGTCGTCGACGAGTAGGAACCGTGCGATCCCGACGGGAATCGTACGGCTCGTGCGGCCGATGTCGAGCGGTTCGCTGCCGGGTCCGCTGATCAGCCGTGAGATCCCGGCGTCGCAGCACATCATCCGTGCGGTAGCGGCGTCGATCACTGCGCCTGATCCGAGTGTCGCCGCGCCGCTGCCGGTGGTGAGTGTGTCGATGGGGATGTCGGCGACCACGTGAGGACGTCCGAGACGTGTCGCCGGGGAGTGGGCGTGTTCCAGGAAGTAGCGGCACACCGCGATCAGCCCGTCGGCGCGGCGCTGCGACCAAGCCGCGCCTTCGTCGTGGGACAGCTGTGCGGCGGCGGCGTCGATGGCGATGGTGAACGTCTCGCCGCCGAGGTTCGACAGGGTTGCCTCGACCGACACGTTCGCGCCGCGAGCCGTGACGATCACACCGGGCACGACCTCGCCCGTGGGCACCTGCTTGCGGAGCCGGAAGTCGTGCACGGTCGACTCCAACTCGTTCACCGACTGCGACCCGGCCGCATCCAACAACTCGCGTTGCTCGTCATCGGAGGCGCCCGTTGCCTTCGCGAGCACACCGGCCTGGGTCAACGAGATCGACCCGTCCGCCAGCGCGTCACCGATCTCGTCGAGATCATCGAGACGTGCGGCGACATCGAGCTCGCGGCGCGCGGTGCCGGTCTTGGTGCCGGTCGCGTCGGCGATCCATTCCGACGTCGAGCGGGCACCGACGAGATCGGCGACCGCCAATGTCTCAGCGCGGCGCAGGGCAGCGAGCTTGACCGATTCACAACGGGCGAGCAGTCGGCCGAGCTTGGGCACGAAACCCGCCAGCTCGGCAGCGTCGAGGCACTCGACCTGCGCCGACATCACGGCCACCGACGCCGTCGCATCGCCCAGTGCCGCGTCGATCAACGCACTTGGAGCCGCATCCGGCCGGCACGTCGAGAGAACTGGTGTTCCCATGTCGACCACTAAACCACACCGGTGTCACACACGAAACCCCGACGGCGAACTGTCAGCGGACCCGTGTGCGAGGACCGTCGCAGACACTGCGGGTGCAGTGGGGGCACCGTCTCCATCCCCCGCGCGTCTCGCCGCCGCGCGGTACGCTGATCTCCCATGCCCAAGCACATCTTCGTGACCGGAGGCGTGGTCAGCGGCCTCGGCAAGGGACTCACTGCGTCCTCGCTGGGGCGACTGCTCAAGCTGCGTGGTCTGCGGGTCAGCATGCAGAAGCTCGATCCGTACATCAACGTCGATCCCGGCACGATGAACCCGTTCGAGCACGGCGAGGTGTTCGTCACCGAGGATGGCGGCGAGACGGACCTCGACCTCGGCCACTACGAGCGGTTCATCGACGAGCACCTCTCGCGCAGCTCCAACGCCACCACCGGGTCGATCTACCAGTCCGTGCTCGCCGCCGAGCGCCGCGGCGACTACCTCGGCAAGACCGTGCAGGTCATCCCGCACATCACCGACGAGATCAAGCGCAGGATCCACCGGGTCGCCACCGACGACGTGGACGTCGTCATCACCGAGATCGGTGGCACCGTCGGCGACATCGAGATCCTCCCGTTCCTCGAGGCGATCCGCCAGTTCCGCAACGACGTCGGTCGCGATCGGGTCTGCTACGTCCACGTGACGCTCGTGCCGTTCATCGGCGCGTCGAGCGAGCAGAAGACGAAGCCGACGCAGCACTCCGTGACCGAGTTGCGCAGCCGCGGCATCATGCCCGACGTCATCGTGTGCCGCAGCGAGGAGCCCCTCAGCGACGAGCTGAAACGCAAGGTGTCGAGCCTCTGCGACGTCGACGAGGACGCCGTCGTCAACGCCGCCGACGTCGCCAACCTCTACGAACTGCCGCTGATCCTGCACGAGGAGGGCCTCGACGATCGCATCTGCGACGTGCTGCGCCTCTCGCAGGACCATCCCCTCGACCTTGCGCCGTGGTCGCAGCTCGTCGATCGCATCGAGGCCGCGACGCAACCGGTGCGCATCGGCCTCATCGGCAAGTACGTCCAGCTCCACGACGCCTACCTCTCGGTGGTCGAGAGCCTCAAGCACGCCAGCTTCCACCACGGGGCAGCCGTGGAGATCGACTGGATCCAGGCCGAGGACGTCGAGGGTCTCCTCGCCGCAGGCCGCCTCGCCGACCTCGACGGGCTCGTCGTGCCCGGCGGGTTCGGCGCCCGCGGCGTCGAGGGAAAGATCGCCGCCACGCGCTACGCCCGCGACGAGCTGATCCCGTGCCTCGGGCTCTGCCTCGGGATGCAGGCGATGACCATCGAGTACGCCCGTCACGTGCTGGGGTTGCCCGACGCCAACTCCACGGAGTTCGACCCGACGACCCACCACCCCGTCATCGATCTGATGATCGATCAGCGCGACGTCACGGACAAGGGCGGGACGATGCGTCTCGGCACGTACTACGCCGTGCTCACACCCGGCACCAAGGTCGCCGACGCCTACGGCGAGACCGTCGTGTCCGAGCGCCATCGCCACCGCTACGAGTTCAACCCGGCGTACCGGGCGCGACTCGAGGAGGCGGGGCTGATCTGCAGCGGAGCGTCGCCCGACAAGAGGCTCGTCGAGTTCGTCGAGGCACGTGACCACCCGTTCTGGGTCGGCACCCAGGCGCACCCCGAGTTCAAGAGCCGGCCCGATCGTGCCCACCCGCTGTTCCGTGACCTCATCGGTGCCGCGCTCGCCCGCCGCCGCGGGGTCGCGGCGCGGTCGGGGCACGCTGAGCCGGCCGAGTCCCAGCCGGCCGAGTCGGAGCCCGCCGTCGGTGAGCCCGTTCGCTGATCCGCCGGCCACAGCGAGTGCGTCCCTCACCGGGCCGACGCCGTCAGTGGTGCCCGAGCATCGAGCGTTCCGGCATCTCGGTGACGATGTCGTCCACCACGGAGCGATCTGGGATGTCGTCGACGCCGAGTTCGAGTCGCCCGATGGTGAACGCTTCCGCCGCGACATCGTGCGGTCGCGCGGCGCCGTCGCCGTGATCCCGCTCGTCGACGGACCCGACGGGACACCGCACACCGTCATGGTGCGTCAGTACCGTCCGCCGTTCGACGACACCGTGCTCGAGATCCCCGCCGGCATCCGCGACGTCGACGGCGAGGACGACACGACGACGGCACATCGTGAGCTGATCGAGGAGGTCGGCCTCGACGCGGCGTCGATCGCGGTGCTTGCGACATTCCTCCCGTCGGCGGGAATGACCGACTCCGTCACGACGATCTGTGTCGCCAGGGATTGCCGCCGCGTGGCGCGTCAGGTGCACGGACCCGAAGAGACGCACATGGACGTCGTGGAGCTGCCACTCGCCGACGCCATTGCGATGGTGCACGCCGGTGAGATCGTCGACGCCAAGTCGGTCATCGCGCTGCTCATGCTCGAGTCGGGCGCCGGGCGCGAGCGTGGCTGAGCGCGTGTGGGCCGTGTCCGAGACGGAGCAGGAGGTGGACGACTTCCTCAACTGGCTCACGATCGAGCGCGGGCGGTCCACCAATACCATCCGTGCCTATCGCGCAGACCTCGCCCGCTACGAGGAGTGGCTGCACGAGGCGGGCGTGACGCTCGTCGACGTCACCCAGACCGACATCGATTGTTACGTGCGGTCGCTGCGCGCCGGCGGGCTCGCCGCCTCCACGATCGCCCGCCGGTTGGCGGCCGTGAGGATGTTCCACCGCTACTGGCTGGTCGAGGGCCATCGCAGCAACGATCCGGCTGCAGCTGTCGAGGGCGTGAAGGTGCCGAGCGGCATCCCGAAGCCGCTGTCGGAAGAGCAGGTGGCGGCACTGCTCGCGATCCCCGGCGACGAGCCGGCGGATGTTCGCGATCGTGCCCTGCTGGAGTTGCTCTACGCCACGGGAGCGAGGATCTCGGAGGTGTGCGGGTGCTCGATCGGCGACATCGACTTCGATGCCCGGCTCGTCCGCCTCATGGGCAAAGGATCGAAGGAGCGGATCGTGCCCTACGGCACGGTGGCTGCGCAGGCGCTCGAGCATTGGTTCAGTCCCCGTGGCCGGCTGGCGTTCGTGCCCGTGACGTGGCGGAGCCGTCGCGACGCCGAGGCCGTGTTCCTCAGCGCCCGCGGAGCCAGGCTGTCGCGACAGGCGGCATGGACGATCGTTACCCGACGCGGACGCCAGGCCGGACTCGACGGCGAGCTGTCGCCGCACGTGCTGCGGCACTCGTGTGCCACGCACCTGCTCGATCACGGCGCCGACCTGCGCATCGTGCAGGAGATGCTCGGCCACGCGACGATCTCGACGACGCAGGTGTACACGAAGGTCAGCCAACAACGGCTCTTCGAGATCTACCGCGCGCATCATCCACGGGCGACCCTCGTCGCAGAGCGCGATGGCTGACCACGCGTCGCCGCTGCGCAACGCATCGCACCTCGCTCGCCGATTCTTCGGGTCGTTGTCGCGCCGACCGCCGGACGTCGACGACCAAGCATGGGTCGACCAGCACCTCGATGCCGCCCAGCTCGCGCTGTGGGCCCGGCTCGGCGCGGCCGATCAGCGCCACTCGATTCTCGTCGCCCGGCGTTTCATCGCGATCCGGCCGGCCGCGACGACACCCGAGATCGCAGGTGCGCTGCTACATGACATCGGCAAGCTGGAGAGCTCGCTCGGCGTCGCCGGTCGCATCGTGGCGACCGTCGTCGGACGCCGGGGCAGTCGCTTCCGCACCTATCACGACCACGAGGACCTCGGCGCCGCAACGCTCCGTGACGCCGGATCGGACGAGGTGACTGTGGAGCTCGTGGCCGGCCGCGGCGACGCATCCCCCGATCTCGCCACAGCTGACGAGGTGTGACTCGCGTGAACAGAGCTCGATGGGAGAAATCAGCTGCTTCTGTCAGCGATAACACGTGATGCGGAGGGAAAGTGCTGACAGAGCCGACGATGTGTGCGCGCGAGCGGGCTTGTAGCCCGTGTGTGCGACGTCAGGCGGCGGTCTGGGCGAGGAGGTCGTCCGTGCGGCGGGCGTTAACGACGGCGCGCAGCAGCATCCACAGCGCGATGCCGCCCCATACGCCGCTGATGCCGAGCTGCGGGACGCGCAGCACGACGAGCCCGACCGGGATCATCACCGCCAGGTAGCCGAGCGCCGCCAGCCCGAGGAAGCGGTAGTCGGCGGCACCGATGAGCACGCCGTCGTAGGCGAACGCCACTGCCCCCGGCAGCGAGGCGATCCCCACCCACACGAAGGCGACGGTGGCACGGTCGATGACGGCATCGTCCGACGTGAACGCGTACGGCAGCAGGGGCGCGATGGCGACGACGAACACGGCGAGGAACACGGCGCTGATGATCGACAGCCGTAGCACGCGGCGCGCCAGCGCATAGGCACCTGCGGGATCCTGCGCACCGAGCCGTTCGGCGATCAGCGTCTGCGCAGGCACGGCGAAGGCATCGAGAACGAGCGCGACCAAGATCATCACGCTCATCGCAACTTGGTGCGCAGCGAGCGTCGACTCGTCGATGCGGGCAGCGACCGCGGCGCTGCCACTGAGCACGGCGAGCATCGAGCCCGTGCGCAGCAGGAGGTGCCGGCCGGCGAGGGCGAGTGGGCGCATCGACGTCCAGTCCGGTCGCACGCGCCGCGCGACTCCGAGTCGATCACGCACGACCACGGCGAACGCGGCTGCGGCGGCCACCTGCACGATCACCGTCGACCATGCCGAACCCGCAACGCCCAGTCCGAGCCCGAACACCATCGTCACCTCCAGCACGACGTTGGCGGCGTTGGCGGCGAGCAGGATCCGCAACGGCGACGCGAAATCGCTGTGACCGCGCAGGAACCCCTGGGCGGCGATCGTGACGAGCACGAACGGGACGCCGATCGCGGAGATGCGCAGGTACGTGACGGCGTGCTCGAGCACCTCGCCCTCGCCGCCGAGCAGGCGGCACGTCGTCGGTGCGCCGATCACGAGCACGGGCGTGACGACGGCTGCGACGAGTACTGCGAGGAACACCGCCTGGATCCCCACGTCGGCAGCGGCGCGCTCGTCACCGCCTCCGATGCGTCGCGCCACCTGCTCGGTCGTGCCGTACGACAAGAAGTTGGCGCCGACGGTCACGAGCGACAGCGCGCTCGCGGCGAGCGCGACGCCGCCGAGCTCGGGTGTGCCGAGCCGGCCGACGATGGCTGTGTCGACGAGCACGTAGAGCGGTTCGACCGCGAGCGCGCCGAGAGCCTGGACGGCCAGCGTCAGGATCCGACGGTCGCCTACGCCGCCGTGGCGGCGGGCGGCCGCTTCGCTCATCGGTGCACCGTGGCCGTACGGAGGCTCGATCGGGACGACGGGCGGTGCACCAATGACCGCTCCGCTGCTGCGCAGCGGCGCACCGTGACGATGGTTCGCTCGCAGGGCTCACTCACGCCGGGAACAGGCCGACCGCGGTCGTCGCGCGTTCCATCGTCGCGACAGCGACCTCGCGAGCGCGATCGCTGCCCACGCGCAGGAGCCGCGACACCTCGCCGGGATCGGCGACGAGCTCGTGGTAGCGCTGCTGGACCGGCGCGAGCTCGGCGATCACGGCGGCGGCGGCGGCGGACTTGAGCGACCCGTAGCTGTCGTACCGGCCGGCGATCTCGTCGGGCTTCACCCCCTCGAGTGCCGCCATGATGTCGAGCAGGTTGCTGACACCCGGCTTCGTTGCCCGGTCGTAGCGCACTTCGGACTCGGAGTCGGTGACGGCCCTGCGGAACTTGCGCTCGATGACCGCCGGATCGTCGAGCAGACCGATCGCTCCCGCATCCGACTCCGCCGACTTCGACATCTTCGACGTCGGGTCCGCCAGGTCCATCACGCGGCCACCCGCAGGCGGGACGACGGCGCTCGGCAGCACGAACGTCTCGCCGTAGCGATGGTTGAAGCGCTCGGCGATGTCCCTCGTGATCTCCACGTGCTGGCGCTGGTCGTCGCCGATGGGCACCTCGTCCGTGTCGTAGAGCAGGATGTCGGCCGCCTGCAGCGCCGGGTAGGTGAACAGACCCGCAGACACGAACTCCGTCTGGCGCTTCGCCGACTTGTCCTTGAACTGCGTCATCCGCGACAGCTCACCGTAGGACACGGTGCACTCCATGAACCAGGCCAGGCGCGAGTGCTCGGGCACGTGTGACTGCACGAACACCGTCGCAACGTCGGGATCGAGCCCGACGGCGAAGAACACTGCGGCCAGCTCGAGCGTCCTCGCCCCGATCACGCCCGGCTCGTGGTTCACAGTGAGCGCGTGGAGGTCGACGATGCCGTGGAAGGCATCCTGTTCGTGCTGGCGCCGCACCCAGGGCGCCAGCGCACCGAGGTAGCTGCCGAGATGGGCATCACCCGTCGGTTGCATGCACGACAGGACACGCGTCATGCCGGGCGACGCTAGCGCGACGCCGCCAACGTCCCCCAGGGATTGCCGCGATCGTCGAGCACCTGGTCAGTAGCGTTGCGTCAGTGGCGATCGACGTGACGACCCCCGTCTACGAGGGACCGTTCGACCTGCTGTTGCACCTCATCCTGCGCGAACAGGTCGATCTCTACGAGATCAGTCTGGCCACCATCGTCGAGGTCTACCTCGACGAGATCGAACGCGTCGACGCCCTCGACCTCGACCTCGACGTCGCCACAGGTTTCCTGCTCATCGCCGCCACGCTCGTCGAGCTGAAGGCGCGCCGGCTGCTGCCGGGACCCGACGACATCGACCTCGACGACGAGCTCGCCTTGTGGGAGGCGCGCGATCTGCTGCTCGGGCGCCTGCTCGAGTGCAAGACGTTCAAGGACGTCGCCGTCGTGTTCATGCAACTCGCCGACGACGCCGAGCGCTCGTTCCCGAGGGTGTCGGGGCCCGACGAGCGGTTCGAGGGGCTCGCCCCCGATCTCCTCGCCGGTGTGACCGCCGGTGCCCTACGCGACGCCGCCAACCGGGCGCTGGCGCCGCGCCGTTCGCCCGTCGTCGACCTCTCCCACGTCGGCGCCGTGAAGATGACGGTTGCCGAGACCGTCGAGGGGCTCGTCGAGCGTCTTCCCGAGCTGGGTCTCGTCACGCTGCGCCGGCTCACCGAGCACTGCGAGCACCGCATCGAGGTCATCGTCCACTTCCTCGCCGTGCTCGAGCTGTACAAGCAGGGGGCCGTCGAGCTCGACCAGGCAGAGTGGCTCGGGGACATCGCCATCGAGTGGCGCGGCCGATCCGACGACATGCTCGTATCGGCGATGATCGACGACTACGAGGGATGACGTGAACGCCGACGGATTGTTCGAGCAGCAGATGAAGCGGGCGATCGAAGCGGTGATCCTCGTCGCCCACGAGCCGGTGCCGCCGGACCTCCTGGCGCAGCTGCTCGAACAGCCGCTCGTGCTGATCGATCAGTGGTGCCGCGACCTCGGCGAGCGCTATCGCAGGGACGGCAACGGCTTCGAGCTCGTCAAGATCGCCGGCGGTTACCGCTATCAGACCGTCGGCGAGCTGGCGCCGTACGTCGAGCGCTTCTTGCTGCACGACCAACGGGCGAGGATGTCGGGCGCGGCGCTCGAAACACTGGCCATCGTGGCCTACCGCCAACCCATCTCGCGGGCTCAGATCACGTCGATCCGCGGTGTCGACCCCGACGGCGTCCTACGCACGCTGACGGCACGTGGCTACGTCACCCAGGTCGGGCGCGATCCGGGTCCGGGGCAGGCGATCCTGTTCGGCACGACGGCACTGTTCCTCGAGCGGCTCGGCCTCGATCACCTCGGCGACCTGCCGCCAATCGCCCAGTACGTGCCCGGTGCCGATGTCGTCGAGGCCCTCGAGGTCGGCCTCGGCATCGATGGCGCCTGACGCCGACGACACGGAGGGCATCCGGCTGCAGCGTGTGCTCGCGCAGCGCGGGTGGGGCTCGCGCCGCGTCTGCGAAGAGCTGATCGA
>JALZNU010000221.1 GCA_030857495.1 Actinomycetota bacterium
CGGTGTGACCTGGGCACAGACACCCACCGGTTCACGGCGCACGAACGACGTCATGTTCTCCATGTACTCGCCTGCGGCCTTGCCTTCGAGGAGACGGGCAGCGCCGGCGAAGAAGCGGATCTGGTCGACGGCGGGTGGGATCTCCTCGGAGCGCATCAGCTCGGTGGGCTTCCCCGTGTTCTCGACCTCGGCGGCGATGAACTCCTCGGCTCGCGATTCGATCGCGTCGGCGATTCGCAGCAGCGCCCGGGATCGCTGGGACGGCGTGGCATCTCCCCAGCCGGGGAAGGCGTCGGCGGCCGCCTGCATCGCCGCGTCGACGTCGGCTTCGCGCGAGAGCGGTGCCGTCGCGTACTCCTCGCCCGTCGAAGGGTTCACGACCGGCGTCGTCTCGCCGTTCGCCGCAGCGACCTTGTTGCCGTTGATGAAGTTCTCGAACGTCCCCATCCGCGTAGGTGTAGCAGAACACCACGGCGCCGCCGATCGGGACCGCCCGGCTCGCGTGTGCCGGTCCGCGCCGCGCCTACGCTCGACGCCCATGAAGCCAGCGATTCGCACCGTCGGCGTGCCACGGGAGATCAAGACCGCAGAGCACCGCGTCGCGATGACCCCGGACGGTGTCCGCGAACTCGAGCGCGCCGGCGTCGAGGTGTACGTCGAGGCGGGTGCCGGCGACGGCGCCTCCATCGCCGACGCCGACTATGTCGCCGCCGGGGCCGACATCGTCCCGACGGCCGCCGATGCGTGGGCGCAGGAGATGGTGGTCAAGGTAAAAGAGCCGAAGGAGGAGGAATTCGGCTTCCTGCGCGCCGACCTCACGCTGTTCACATACCTCCACCTTGCCGCCTATCCCGAGGTGGCGAGGGCGCTGCTCGCGGCGAAGACGACCGCGCTTGCCTACGAGACCGTGCAGCTCGCCGACGGCTCACTGCCGCTGCTGGCACCGATGAGCGAGGTTGCCGGCCGCCTCGCGCCACAGATGGGAGCGCACTTCCTCGAACGCCACAACGGCGGTCGCGGCGTGCTGATGGGCGGCGCACCGGGCGTCCGTCCGGCGAAGGTCGTCGTCATCGGCGCCGGCAACGTCGGCTGGAACGCGGCGTGGATCGCGGCGGGCATGGAGGCCGAGGTCGTGCTGATCGACAAGAACCTCGATCGCCTCCGCTGGGTCGACCAGATCCACAAGGGCCGGATCATGACGTTGGCGTCCAACCGCGGCGCAATCGAGCGCAGCGTCGCCGACGCCGACCTAGTCATCGGTGCAGTGCTCGTCGCCGGCGGGCGCGCACCCGTGGTCGTCAGCGAAGACCTCGTCGAGGCGATGAAGCCGCGAGCGGTCATCGTCGACGTGGCCGTCGACCAGGGCGGCTGCATCGAGACGATCCACGAGACAACCCACGAGGAGCCGACGTACGTCCAGCACAACGTGGTCCACTACGCCGTCGGCAACATGCCGGGCGCCGTCCCGCACACCAGCACGTACGCGCTCACGAACGCCACGCTCCCCTACCAGCTCGACGTCGCGGTGCTCGGCGTCGCCGCCGCCTCGCTACGCGATCCCGCAATCGCGTTCGGTGTCAACACCGTCGGTGGGCACGTCACGAGCGACCCCGTCGCCGAGTTCCTCGAGGTCGAGTACGTCACACCGGCCGACGCGCTGAGCTAGACAACTACACCGAGTTGGAGGTCGCTGCACGCGCTATCGCGCGTGCTCCGACCTCCAGAACGGGCTTAACGGAGCGACGTGAGGCCGCCGTCGACCACGAGCGTCTGCCCGGTGATGTAAGCAGCCTCACCGGACAGCAGGAACAGTGCTGCGTATGCCGTCTCCCAGCCTGTGCCCTGGCGGCCGAGCGGAATCGGCGCACGGTCTCGAGACGGGCGCCCGACAGACGCGATGCGACCGAGCGATGTGTCCATGAGCCCTGGAGCGACGACATTGACGCGTATTCGCCGCCGCTCGCCTTCGAGGGCGACGTGACGCATCAGCCCGCCGATCGCGGCCTTCGAGCTGTCGTAGGCCGGAAACCGGCTCCCCGGCTTGATCCCCGCCACCGACGACACGAAGACGATCGATCCACCGTCGTCGAGCACCGGCAGTGCAGCCCGAGCGACGAGCATCGCGCCGCGGACGTTGACGTTGAGCACCTCATCCCACACGTCCGGCGTCGAGCCGGCCAGTCCGCGGCCTGCGGCGATCCCGACGTTGTAGACGACGCCGTCGAGGCCACCGAACGCGTCGTGAGCAGCGGTCACCATCCGTTCGATCTCGTCGGGTCGCGAGATGTCAGCCGTCATTGCCACCGCTCGACCGCCCTCCGCCGTGATCGTCGCAACCGTCGCCGACACCGACTCGCCGTCGCGGTCGGCCGCCACCACCGCAGCTCCCTCGCGGGCGCACAAGATCGAGATCGCGCGACCGTTGCCGATCGGCGGATCGGGCAACGAGTAGCTGTTCTGTCCAGCACCGACGACGAGCAGCCGTCGGCCGGCGAGCCGTCCACGACCCGGCGCCGCACCGGCCGACTCCGCCGGCAACGCCGGCTCGCTCCGCTCACTCATACCTCTCGGGGGCTGCCCCCGGACCCCATCACCGACCGGCTCCCTGGCGGTCGCTCGCCCGGAACGAGCTCGCTCCGCTCACTCATTGCCACTCGGGGGCTGCGCCCCCGGCCCCCATCACCGTCCGGCTCCCTGGCGGTCGCTCGCCCGGAACGAGCTCGCTCCGCTCACTCATTGCCACTCAGTCCTGACGACTCGGCATCCTCGACGTCGACGTCGAATGTCTCCAGGAATCGGCATACAGCCATGTAGTAGCCGATCGTGATGGTGAGCTCCTCGAGCTGTTGCAGCGTCAGGCGGTCACGCAGCGGCTCGAACGTGTCGTCGCCGGCACGGACGTTGGCGACGACGTCGTCCGTGAATCGCACGACGAGTCGTGACATCTCGTCGAACGCGGGATCGTCCGGTGCTCCACGAACCGCCACGACGAGCGCTTCGCTCATCCCGAGTCGACGGGCGATCGCCTCGTGCTGGTGCACCTCGTAGCTGGCACCGGACAGCGCACCCACGCGCAGGATGGCGAGCTCGCGCAGCATTGGATCGAGTGACGACTTGAACAGGAGGTGGTTGCCGAGGCGCGTGAACGCGCGGAGCACGCCCTCGCCACCGGCGAGCATCGCAAAGATGTTCAGCGCCGGCAGCTGCGCGAGCGCGGCCTGTGTCTCGGGGAGGAGTCGGTCGGGATCGGGGTACGGGACGCGAGCCATCTCCGCCATCTTGGCGAGGTGCATCGTTGCAGGCCGAGATGGGAGGAACGTATGATCCGCGCACCCGCCGGACGTTTGCGCGTCCGAACAGCTGAACATGGGGGTTCGCTGATGACACGCCATCCGTTTCTCACTGCCACACTCGTCGGGGCGCTGCTGCTCGCGGCATGCGGCGACGACGACGACGAGTCATCGGATCCGACATCGGATGCGACGACCGACGGCACCGGAACCGAGGCGCCGGCAGGCAGCGTCGGCCTGACACTGCAGTCGAACTCGATCAAGGGCGGGAAGAACGACCAGGAGGCGACGTACTTCGAGGACGAGCTGATCCCCGCCTTCGAGGCGGCGATGGAAGAGGCCGGCACGCCGGTGAGCGTCGAGTTCACCGGACAGGGCGTCGACGACGAGGACTACAAGACCCAGATCTCGCTCGACCTCAGCAGCGGGTCGGGCGCCGACGTGTTCGCCATCGACGGCATCTGGGTCGGCGAGTTCGCCGAGGCCGAGTACATCAAGAGCCTGACCGAGAC
>JALZNU010000222.1 GCA_030857495.1 Actinomycetota bacterium
GGTGTGCACGGCGGTGATCTGACGGCCGTCGAGGTGGAGGATCTGATCGTCGCTGAGTGGCTGCGTGACGCCCGACCACAGGTCGGCATTCGGCGGAGGCGCGATGGTGCATCCGCAGGCGATCAGGTCAGCAGTGGCGGTTCCGGCGTCGAAGTGGCCGTGGTGGCGGAGTTGGCCGAGCTCGTGGGGCCAGACCGGTGCCTCGTCGCGATGACAGTGGACGTCGCGGCCCCAGGCATCGGCGACCGTCGGGAGGGCCAGCACGTGGTCCCAGTGCGTGTGTGTGAGCACGATGGCGGTTACGGCGAGATCGTGGGCGGCGTCGATCAGATGCCCTGGTTCGTCTCCGGGATCGATGACGACCGCGTGCTTGGAGTCGGTGGTGGCGATGATCCAGCAGTTGGTCCGCAGCGGCCCGACGACGACGCGTCGCGTGGGTCGTGTCGTCGGCGGGCACGTCGTGGCCAGCGTCGGTTCGCTGCTGTGACTAACTCCCATGGCTCGCTCATCGAAGTACGCCTGATCGCCTTCGTGGTGATCGAGGGCCATGCCGAGCTCACCCCACCGGCGGCAGCTGAAGACGATGAGACGGTCGAGGCCCCTGATCGACCTCTACCGGTCGGTGGCGGGGGAGCATCCCGATTGGGACGACTACCGGCGATCGATGGTGGACGAACGTCGCCTCGTGCTCAGCGTGCGGCCGGAGCGGGCCTACGGGATGCTGCCGTCCTGACCCGGGACCACGCCACTCTGAGCGCTGTGGAGCGCCCGAGTCTCGTGGAGGCTTCGGATGTAGGGTCGGTGCCTGGTCGGCGGGGCTCGATCGTTTAGGGACAGCTGTAGCCGGCGGCGGCGTCGCAGTAGGTCGGGTCGACCTGGAAGATCCACAGACCGGTGTTGCGGTCCGATCCGAGCACATACCGCTGGCCTTCGATCACGGTCTGGGTGACGCCCCAGAAGTTCGATCCCTCCGGGGCGATGAACCGGCCGACCTCGGTCACGTTCTCGCCGTAGTAGTCGTCGATCGGCGGCGTGGCGAGATCCCAGTCATCCGCCGGTGGGCGCAGCGAGTTGCCGGTGTTGACGTCGACCACCCGCATGCCGAGGGAGTACCAACTGATGAACGCCTGGTTGGGGTCGTCGGCGTTGCCCTCGACGTTGTGCATCGTCAGGTCGCCGAACCCGCTGGCGTAGTCCGGATCGTTGACCTGGCCGGGCGCGTAGTAGCCCAGCTCGCCCAGCGTTGCCCTGTCGAGCAGATGGAAGTACCCGAAGCCGTCGAACACCACGGAGCTGGCCGTGGCGGCACCCGTATCGCCGATGGTCAGCTCGCTGGCGTCGGCGACGTCGAAGATGGCGAGGCCCGTGGAGTGGCCGACGAAGACACCTGGGAGCGGGCTGCCGTCGCCGCCCATCGTCACCAGTGCGTCGCCCCTCGCGGCGTCGTTGAACACGATGAACCCGTCGTAGCCGGCCGCCTCGGCGGTGTCCGCTTTGAGCTGGAACGTGCACACACCGCGCTGGATCACGGCGAGCTCGTCCGTCAGCGGGTCGCCGTCCTCGGGGGCCGCGGGGATCGTGCCGCCGCAGGCCAGGCCGACGTACGTGCTGGAGCCGTTCATCGACTCGTCGGCGAGGTCGGCGATCGGCGAGGTGAAGGCGCCCTCGGCCGCCGGGTACTCACCGGCGTTGGGACCCTCGGTGATGTTGAACGTGGTGCGGAAGCCGGAGAAGTCTTCGTCGCCGGCGAACACCTGCGTCGCCCCGGCGTTGTAGGCACCCGCGTGGCCGTTGCCCTCCGGGGGCGAGAAGCCGGTGATCGGGTCGGGATCCGGGTATGTGGAGTCGTCGACGAATGCGGGGGCACTCGGGTCGTTGACGTCGAGGGTCACGAAGCCGGCGTCCCAGTACGACACGACCGCCTGGTAGTTGCCGCCACCGAGGTCGGCGACCCAGACGTCGTGGTTGAACGACGCGGCGAAGCTGCCCATGCCGGCCGACTGCTCGTCCTGGGCGCCGGGCCAGTTCGGCAGGCCGACCTCGCTGAGCAGCTTCGGTGACTGGGGCTTGGAGATGTCGACGAAGAACACGTCGAGCAGCTCGACGTCGTTGACACCGATCAGGTACGTCTTGCCGGTGTCGGCATCCGTCCACGGGAAGGTGTTGTGGACAGGGAAGTCGAGGAAGTTCTGCTTGAGCGCATGAGGCTTGCTCGGATTGGTGACATCCCACAGCGAGATCCCGCCCTGTCCCTTGTCACCGGACCGTACGGTCTTGCCGCACGGCTCGAGCGTGTGGATGAGCACGGTCCGACCACCGATGGCGATGGTCTTGACGTCGTTCACCCGCGTGTTCGGTGACGACTCGATCTGTGCCACCAGCTCTGGATTGGCGGGATCGCGGATGTCGCTGATGAACACGCCCGTACGATCACAAGTGGGCTCCTCGAAGCTACCCACGTAGGCGAAGCCGCGACCGTCCGCCCATACGTCCGTGTACCGGCCCTCGGCGACACCGCCGAGGGTGTCGTGCCCGATCGGGCGGAGCCCGTAATTCACGTCCTGCGCGATGTGGCCCTCGCTGTCGGAGTCGTGATCCTGGGCGTCGTGGAGCGAGTGCTTGTTGTCGTGCAACGCTCCGTCGTTCTCAGTGTCGGGGTGCGCGTCTGCCGTACTCGGGAGGAGCATGGCTGCCGTCGCGCCGACGGCGAGTATCGCTCGTGTGTGTCGCTTCATCGCAAACCATCCTCGTTCTGTGGCTATCCATTTCCATTGACGCCCTCAGGCCGGAGCGCTTGCGGACGAAGCCTACTGCGTTGCCGAGTCGGGGCTGAACGGGCGAGGCGTGAGGCGCTGGGAACCGCGAGCACGTGCCAGGCATCGAAACAGGCGATGAGGACTCGACTGCGATCGAGGTCGAGGTATGACCTGAACCCGTGGATCGGCGATTCGTTCGGGGGCGCGACGTACCTTCCTCGTTGAACCAGAACGAGCTCTGCCGGCGTTGGAGCGCCGGTGAGGAAGGAACGCCGATGTTGACAGTAGTGACCGATGCCGACGCCCGGGCAGAGACTGCTTGCCAGGTGTCGCCCAGGCCGTCAGCCCTGCAACGCCACCGGGCCGACCTCGTCGAACCAGACCGGGAGCGCGAGCTCGTCGGTGGCCCGGGGCGGCGCCACCACCACTGCACGTCGGCGGCCTCCCACATGCCGCCGAGCGGATCAGCCAGGCGAGCGCGCTCCAGGACCGTGGTCGTCGCGTTCGGCCGCCCGAGACCCCGCAGCAGCTCGCGTCGCACGACCACGCTCGTCGAGGGTATTGGCCGGGCGATCAGGTCGCAATACACCGAGGGCGACGAGGGCGAGGCAGAGTGGGGAGTACAGGCGCAGGTCCCACTGACGGAACTCGTCCGTTGCGGCCGTGCCGCATCGCCGATGTGACCATGCCTCCGGCACCGCGTAGGAGCATCGTCGCCGCGACGGCGCTCGCCCCGAGGCGGACGACGCGGGGCGCGGCCGGGCCGCTGAACGCGAGGACTCCGATGGCTGCTCGCCAATTTTGGGACACACCAGTGACGCTCATGTGACACAGCGAGCGACAGGGGCGCGCCGTGGTACCGACCTCGTTGCCGTCGGCGTTGCGATACTGCGTCGCGCGGGGCCGTTCGGATGCAGCGAGAACCTCCGACGAGGCGTGGGCGGGACACCTACAGCGGCAGGCGGGCTTCGATCTCGCCGTCGACGATCTCGCCGGTCGGCACGAACCCGAGCTGCTCGTAGAAGCGGCGTGGACTGCCC
>JALZNU010000223.1 GCA_030857495.1 Actinomycetota bacterium
CAACGGCTTCAAGGAGATCGCCCGCGCCGTCGTGCGCTTCCGATCCGACGGCAAGGTCGAGGTGCGCCACTGCTGGACCGAGATGGGCCAGGGCGTGCACACCGTCGCCGTTCAGGTCGCCGTGGAGGAGCTCGGCGTCGCCGCCGACGACATCGTCGTGATCGTCGACACGACTCGCGAGCTCGGGGCCGGTCAGACGACCGGCAGCCGCGGCACGTTGATGGGTGCCGGGTCCGTCGCCGACGCCTGCCGTGCGGCCAACGAGGGAGGGCGCGAGGTCGACGTCGACTACGAGGGCAGCTACGTCGTCGACTGGACGAACAAGATGAGCGACCCCGTAGAGCACCCCGTGATCCACTCGACGTTCGGGTACGCCAGCCAGCTCGTCATCCTCGATCCCGACAGCGGCGACATCGAGCGTGTCGTCGCCGCCCACGACGTCGGGCGAGCGGTGAACCCGCTGCTCTGCGAGGGCCAGATCGAGGGTTCCGTGCACATGGGCCTCGGCTACGCGCTGAGCGAGGGCTTCCCGGCCGACGAGGACGGAAGGCCGTCGAACACGACGCTGCGCCAGCTGGCGATCATCCGCCCGAAGGACATGCCCCACGTCGACGTCATCCTCATCGAGGCGCCGCAGCCGAACTCCCCGTACGGCATCAAGGGCGTCGGCGAGATCGGCCTCGTCCCGACCGCCGGCGCGGTGGCTGCGGCGATGCACGACCGCGACGGCGAGTGGCGCAACGAGCTGCCGCTGCAGAACGACTCGAACCGCGAACGCTCCTCCGCATGGACGTGAGCGAGCGCAGCGAGTGAACGGCCAGATGGCCGAGCGACCGCCAGGGAGCCGGACGACGATGGGGACCGGGGGCGCAGCCCCCGATGTGTCATGGGTGTGACGCCGGGGCTGGTGTGCGCCCACCACCACCTCTACTCGGCGCTGGCGCGAGGGATGCCGCCGCCGCCACGGACGCCGGACGACTTCACATCGATCCTCGAGCTCGTCTGGTGGCGCCTCGACAGGGCACTCGACCTCGAGATGCTGCGCTGGTCGGCGATGCTCGGCGCGCTGGAAGCACTGGAGTCGGGGTGCACGGCGATCGTCGACCACCACGAGTCACCGAACGCGATCGAGGGTTCCCTCTCGGTGCTCGCCGACGCCTGCGCCGAGGTCGGTGTGCGCGTCTCGTGCGCGTACGGGCTCACCGACCGTCACGGTGACGGTGACACGCAGACGATGAGCGACGGCGCCCGGCGCGCGCTGGTGGAGAACGATCGCTACCTGCGCGAGGGAGGCCGCGGAATGGTCGGTCTGCATGCTGCGTTCACCTGCTCGGACGAGACGATCGCCGCCGCCGCCGAGCTCGCCACGAACCACGGTGTCGGCGTCCACGTGCACGTCGCCGAGGGACCCGTCGACGTCGACGCCCCCGACCGCCTCCGCCCGCACGCCACCGACGACTGGCTGCTGATCCACGGCGTGCACCTCGCCGACGACCACGGCCTCGCCGGGACGATCGTGCACAACCCGCGCTCAAACATGAACAACGCCGTGGGCTACGCCCGCCCGGCCCGCTTCGCCAACCCTGTCGCCCTCGGCACCGACGGCATCGGCGCCGACATGCTCGACGAGTTCCGCCTCGCCTACGCCAAGTTGCGCGAGGACGACGTCACTGCCGCCCCAGACGCCCCGTGGTCGTGGCTCGAGCAGGGCTGGGCACTGATGCCGGACGCCCGCGACGACTCGGTGACGTGGTCGTACGACCCGATCGACCCCTGGCGACTCGCGTTCACGACCGGCGTGCGCCCGTTGGAGGTCGCCGTCGGCGGTGAGGTGGTCTGGCGTGACGGCGCGTCGACGCGTGTCGACGCCACCGAGGTGCGCGCCCGCGCCGTCGAGCAGGCGCAACGACTGTTCAAGGCGATGGAGGAGATCCGATGACGCGCATGGCGCTGTACCTACAGGACGCGCACTCGTTCGCCGACGCGATCGAGCACGCCCGGTACGCCGAGCAGCGCGGGTTCGAGGCGGTGTGGCAGGCCGACTCGCGCCTCGTGCGCGAGGCGTCGGTGCCGATGGCGGCGATCGCCGCGTCCACCGAGGCACTGAAGGTCGGCTCTGGTGTTATCGACATCTGGACGCGCAACCCGGCGAGGCTCGCATCACTGTTCTCGACGCTCGACGATCTCGCTCCTGGACGGGTGCTCGCCGGGCTGGGCGCGTGGTGGGAGCCGCTGGCGACGAAGGTCGGCGTCGATCGCACGAAGCCGCTCACGGCGATGCGCGAGGTCGTCACCGTGGTGCGGGCGCTGCTCGCCAACGAGACGGTGACGTTCGACGGCGAGTTCGTCCATCTCGACGGCGTCGAGCTCGACTACGTGTACCAGGAGCGGCGGGCGAAGGATGTTCCGATCTACATCGGCGCGACGGGGATGAAGATGATGGAGCTCACCGGCGAGATCGCCGACGGCGTCGTGCTCAACTACCTCGTCTCGCCGGCGTACAACCGCACGGCGATGGAGCACCTGGCGATCGGCGCAGAACGTGCCGGCCGCAGCGTCGACGACCTCGATCGGCCCCAGCTCGTCGTCTGCTCCGTGGACGAAGACCGCCAGGCGGCGCTCGACGGCGCCCGCATGCTCGTCACGCAGTACCTCGGCCAGCAGCCGCACATCATGAAGGCATCTGGCGTCGGCGACGATCTGCTCGAGGAGATCGGCAAGGTACTCACCTGGCCGGCGACCCACGACGAGGTCGTCGCCGCGTCGAAGCTCGTGCCCGACGACGTGGTGCAGATGATCTGTGCTGCGGGAACCCCCGACGAGGTGCGCACCAAGGTCGACGAGTACGTCGCCGCGGGGTGCACGTGCCCGATCCTGTACCCGCTCGGGCCAGACGTGCGCACGATGATCGACACGTTCGCACAGGCATGAGCTCTGAGCTCCAGCGACCGCAGATGACCGTCGTCCGCAACCCGATGCGACGCGATGGGTTCGATCCCGGGTCGGTGCCGACGGCGCCGAGAGCGTTCCATCGCAAGCTTCCCGGGTACGCACCGACGCCGCTGCGCGACGCCGGTCGGCTCGCCGGAGAGCTCGGAGTCGCCGGTGTGCTCGTCAAGGACGAGTTCGAGCGGTTCGGGCTTCCGGCGTTCAAGATGCTCGGCGCGTCGTGGGCCACCTACCGCACTCTCGAAGCGCTGCACGGCGAGCCGTTCGAGGACTGGGACACGACCCTGGACCTGCGCGAGCGTGTTGGCGAGCTCGGGCCGCTGACGCTGGCGACGGCGACCGACGGCAACCACGGCCGCGCCGTGGCGCGGATGGCGTCGTGGCTCGGGCTCGGTGCCCGGATCCGCGTTCCCGACGGCACGGTCACCGCGCGCATCGGCGCGATCGCCTCGGAGGGCGCGGAGGTGACGATCTCGACCGGCGGTTACGACGACGCCGTCGCCGAGGTCGCCGCATGGGCCGACGAGCGCACCCTGGTGATCTCCGATACGTCGTGGGAGGGCTACGAGGACGTGCCGGCGTGGATCATCGACGGCTATTCGACGATCTTCGCCGAGATCGACGAGCAGCTTGCTGCGACCGGGGCTCAGCTGCCCACGGTGGTGCTCGTCCCCGTCGGCGTCGGCGCGTTCGCCGCAGCCGTTGTGACCCGATTCCGCCAGCCGGACGCGGCCTCGACGCGAATCGTCGCAGTCGAACCCGTCGACGCCGCCTGCGTCATGGCGTCGGCGAACGCCGGCCGGGTGGTCACGCTCGAGGGCGAGCAGCA
>JALZNU010000224.1 GCA_030857495.1 Actinomycetota bacterium
GTCGACGACAGTCGCGACCACCGTGCCGACGACGCCCGCCACGACGGTCCCACCGACGACACCGCCGCCCACCGATCCGCCGGCGACCGATCCGCCCACCACGACGGCGACGACACAAGGTGAGCGAGCCCTGAAACGCCAGATCGCCGACGACTACCTGCGCGCTGAACGTGCCTACGAAGAGCTGACAGCGAACCCCACGATGGATGACCTCGACGCTCGCGTCGCCGAGATCGTCGACCGGCGATCGAGCCAATTCGAAGGAGTTCGCGACGCGATCATCGAACTCGTCGAGAACGACGAGCGGATCATCAAGAACGACCCCGACTACTCGACCCTCAAGATCGAGCGCGTCGAACTGAAGGGTCGTGCACCACACCGGCGAGCAGTGGTCATCTACTGCGACGTCGACAACCGCAAGCGAATCGACGCCGAAGGCAACACCATACGCGGCACCGGGATACTCGTCGGCTCGCGACGCAGTGACCTGGTGCGACTTACCGCCAGCGGGCGTTGGTTGCCGTACACGAGGCTGACCAACCTCTGGCAAGAAGCAGGAGCTACCGCATGCCCGCCAATCTGATGCGACGAGCCCGGATGGCCGCCGAATGTTTGGCGGTCGTAGGGACGACGGCAACGGCTCTCGTAGTCATGCCGCCGGACGCCCTCTTCGCAGCGGGCGAGTGCCACGTCATCTCTGTACCGCTTGCATCGCAGGAAACCAATGCTCGCGTGGTCGGCCGAGACCTCACTGCCGCTGCGGCAACACCGGCCACGAAGCTGGAGGAGGTGTGTACTGGCGACGAGGGATACACGGAGGGTTGGGCGGGGGGTGCTGAGGCGCCTGGTGGTGGCGAGGGTGGCGAGGCGCGGTGCGATGTGTCGCCGATGGGTCCGGCGGCGCAGGTGCGCCGGGTGGTCGGCGCCGTCAACGCCGAACGCACACCGAACGTCAAGAACCCGTCGGTCGAGCGCAACGACGGCGGGCGCAGCAAGATGGACCAGACCCAGTCGTACTCCTGGTTCCGGATGCAAGGTGCCAACGCCCAGGTGCTGCACCTCGTGATCTGTCCCGACGGCACCGTCGAACAGCAATGGCTGAACGTCCGCGCCGCCGTCACTGCGACCGGTGACGTCGTCGTGATCCCCCAAGTGAGAGCGATCGACCTCGTTCCCGGCCTCCATGCCGAGGTCACCCGCCGCCTCCCGACTCCAACCCCACGGATCGCACCCGCCGACAACAACCCCAACGGCTGGACCTACGTGCAGTACGCCACCTACTTCTGGGTCGACGAGGCCGCCGGCCAATGGGGGCCCGTCACCGCCACAGCGACCGCCGGATCGGTGTCGGTCACCGTGCGCGCCGACCCGGTGCGCTTCGTGGTCGATCCCGGCGACGGCACCGAACCGATCACTTGCGAAGGCGCGCCACCAGAGGTCACCGCCGCCAACTACGAGCAGCTCGCCGACACCGCCTGCAGCCACCACTACCGCCACTCGTCATCGGTCGCTCCCAACGGCGAGACCTACCCGGTGACCGTCGGCATCGCCTGGGACGTGTCATGGTCCGCCAACACCGGCCAAGGCGCCAACCTCGGCTCGGTCGTCACCACCAGCCCGACACGCTGGCTCGCCGTCGCCGAACGACAAGCCATCATCGTCGACACTCACAGCGACGGATGAACACGACCATCCACCACCCGAGCGCCACACGGCGTCGCGGTAAGTGGGGAAGCGAGCGAGGCAGTGTCGCTGTTCGTCGTCCTCATGCTGCCGGCGCTCATCGTCGCGTTCGGGCTCGTTCTCGACGGCGGCCGTCAACTCGAGGCTTGACGGGGATGCTGTTGGACGTCGAGCGCCAGTGCGACCGCCGCCGAAGGGTCAACACCGCCGGCGGTTGACTGCCTTCGCCCACCTCCCGCCGGTGTCCGTTGATCCGCAGCGCGCCCGACCGACAACCGGACATCGACCCTCTGGAACTTCAGCGGTACGTCGCCACCAGCCACCAGCGCTGTTGCTCGACGGCGAGCACCTGAGCCGCACCGTCGTCGAGCACCACCTGGAAGCGAGCGAGGCGGCGGTGCTGCTCCGGCGACCACCAGCGCTGCTCCACCGGCCACGGCCCCGCCCAGGCCACGACGTCGCGCCCTGCCACCGTCGCCGGGGTCGCGCTGACCACTCCCCTGCCGGTGACGCGGACCGCGGCACCTGACGCATCGACGACCTCCACCTCACGCGGTTCGGTCAGCACCACGGGCGGCGACGGCGTCGGCAACGCCCCCGGCCACGGCCCCGCTTCCTCGTCGCGGCGTCGGTCCTGTGGCCGCCCGAGATCGACGGTCAGCGCCGGGACCCACCGGTAGCGCTCGCCGGGCAGCCGCCCGCCACGCCACTCGGGCACCAGCACCGAGTCGCTGCCGACCATCCCGGTGAGACGGGTGATCGCATGGTGCGCCCGCCCGTCGGCATCGGATCGTCCGCCCCACAGTCCTGCCTGCTCGCCACCGTCACTGTGGATCTCGTCGGGCGAGAGCCGCAGCAGCACGATCCCTGCGCTGACGGCACCGCGCTGCGCCACCCACCCGTCGAGCTGCCAGCGCACCCGCTCGACCATCGCCGCAGCCCCGAGCCCCGTCGCCAAGTACCAGGCACGCTCGCTGCGCTCACCGTGGTCGGTCTCGGCGACGACGACGAGCCGGGTGCACACCTGCCCGTTGGCGGCGAGCGTCGCCGCCAGCCGGTCGGCGAGCGTCTTGGCGCGGAACACCACCGGCTGCACGGAGTCGACCGGCTCGTCGAACACCACGGTGACGTCCCACTCGGGCGGCGGCTCGGCTCCCCCCGGCGGTCGCTCGTCGCCGCCGCTCGCCAGACGATGGGCGAGCACCCCGATCGCCCCGAAACGGGCGAGCAGGTCGCGTTGCGCCATCGCTGCGACGGCACCGAGCCGGGTGAGCCCGAGGCGGACGAGCAGGTCGACCAGTTCGGCGAGGTCGGAGGGACCTCCTGATGCTGCCTCGGCGTCGCGGCCGGCGGCGACGGCGAGCCAGCGCACCGGCAGCGGGGCGAGGAACGCCGGTGATCCTCCTGCGGCGACGATCATGGGGCATGACGGCGTCGCCTGCTGGGAGGCGATCGCCGAGGCGAAGTGCCCATCGGCGATACCGACCACGGCGCGCGCACCAGGGGCAGCACGCTCGACCGCGTCTGCGACCTGGCGGGCCATCTCCTCCTCGCCGCCGAAGTAGCGGGCGGGCCCGCGGGCGTCGAGGCACAGCATGCCGGGCGTGACGACGTCGGTTCTCGGGACGAAGGCGGCGACGGCTCGCACGACGGGCTCGAACGAGCGAGCGTCACGATCGGGGTCGTGGTCGACGAGCACGACGTCGGGACAGCAGCGCTGCGCCTCACGTCGACGCGACCCCACCCGGATCCCCGACGCTGCCGCCGCGGCACTGCGGGCGACCACCCGGTTGGCGGCGAGGACGACGGCGACCTCGTCATGCCTCCCTGCGGCGACTACGGGCCACTGCGGGCACCACACGGTGAGGATCCGCCGGGTCACGAGGCGAGATCCTCGCTCCCGAGTGCGATCACCTCCCCGCCGGCGGCTTCGAGCCGGCCGCTCGGACCGGGCAGCAGCACGTCGACGGAGCGGCGGTGGGGCATCCTCCTGCCCGACGCAGAGATCGTGATCCGCCTTGCGCGCAGGTGGCCGTTGCCGTCACCGAGGCCGTCCCAGACCGGCGAGGTGGCACGTAACTCGATGT
>JALZNU010000225.1 GCA_030857495.1 Actinomycetota bacterium
GGTCGTCGGCACGGTCGAAGAACGCGAGCGCGGCGAGACCGATCGGCAGCGGCAAGATGTAGAACGCCAGCCAGATCACGGCGCCGATCGACCATGCCGCCGTGTCGGCGCGCAAGATCCTCCACGCGACGCCAACGGACACCTTGTCCGTTACTGCTGCGGGCTCGTCGTCCGCTTCGCTTTCTCCTCGCGCCGCGTGCGACTCGTCGCTGGCGCTTCCCTCGTCGCGCGTCGCTGACTTGGTCGTGACGTCTGGCTCGTCGCTGGCGCTTCCCTCGTCGTGCGTCACCGACCTGTTCGTGAGGTCTGGCTCGTTCGTCATGGGAGAACCGATTTCGTGGCGGTGCGTTCGCTGGCGAGCAACGTGGCGAAGCGTGACGACGGGTCGGCGACGAGCTCGGCGCGACGGCCGAACTCGACGAGGCGACCACGGTCGAGCACGGCGATGAAGTCGACGCGCTCGAGTGTCGCCAGCCGGTGGGCGACGATCAGCGACGTGCGCGAGGCGAGCAGCTCGTCGGTCGAGCGCGTCAGTCGCGCCTCGGTCACGGGATCGAGCCGGCTCGCCGCCTCGTCCAACACGACCAACCCGGGATCGCGCAGCACCACGCGGGCGAACGCCAGCAGCTGCGCCTCACCGGCGGAGAGGTCGGAGGCGCCGTCGAGGTGCGTCACCAATCCGTTCGGAAGCGTCTCGAACCACGGACGCAGCCCGACCCTCGTCAGCGCCGACACGAGCACCTCGTCGTCGGCGTCCACCGATCCGAAGAGCGTGAGGTTGTCGCGCAGCGTGGCCCGCAGCACCTCGACCTCCTGGGTCACCACGGCGACGCGCCGGCGTAGGTCCGCTTGTCGCGTCTCGCGCAGATCCATGCCACCGACACGCACGGCACCGCGCTCGGTGTCCCATAGGCGGGCGGCGAGACGTCCGAGCGTCGTCTTGCCACTCCCGGTGCGACCGACGAGCCCGACCGACGAGCCGGCCGGCACGCGCATGGTGACACCGTCGACCACCGATCGCCCGGTCCCGTAGCCGAACGTCACGTCGTCGAACTCGAGGGCCAGCGGCCCCTCTGGCAGGTCAGGTCCTTCGCCGTCGCGGATCGCCGGCTCGGTCGCCAGCAGCCGGGCGGCGCGGCGCGTGCCGGCGACCGCCTTCTGCATCTCGGACAGCTGCTCGGCGACCTCCCACAGCGGCTCGCTCACCAGCTGCGAGTAGCGGAACAGGGCGAGCACGGTGCCGATCGACATCGCGTCGCTGCGATAGGCAAGCATGCCGAGGCCGAGCACGAGTGCCGATCCGATGGCGAAGATGACGTCGCCGGCCACGAGCGCGCCGTCACCGCGAACCGCCGCCTTGCGAGAGATGTGCCACCAGTTGGACGAGTTGACGTGCAGACGGTGGACTGCCCATCGGCCGGCGCCGTTGGCGCGCAGGTCCTCGAGGCCTCCCAGGCGTTCCTCGAGATCGCCGTAGAGCTGCCCCTGCACTTCGCGCTCGTGATCACGGGCCGGCACCGCAGCACGCCGCAGCGCGGACATCGACAACACCGCAGCGACCGTCACGACGGCGATCAGCACACCGGCACGCCAGTCGATGAAGCTGACGACAACAAGCGTCCCGGCGAGCAGCAGCGCGTTGCCGGCGAGTCCGAGCACGGCCGTCGACGAGAACTTCGTGAGCGCGTCCACATCGCCGTCGACGCGCTCGATCAGCTGGCCAGCACTGTGATCGCCGTGCCACGACAGGTCGAGTGACAGCGCATGACCGCACAGGTCGGCCCGCAGCGAGTTGCCGATCCGCCACGCGAGTCGGACCGACTGCCACGTGACGAGCAGTTGCAACCCGTCAGCCACGAGTGTGACCGCAAGGAACGCACCGGCGATGGTCAGCAGCGTGCTGACCGGTTCCCCGTCGATGGCCCGGTCCACGAAGAGGCCGATCAGCCACGGTCCCGCCAACGGCAGCGTCATCGCAACGACGAGCACGAACGCGAGCGCGCCGAGTGGCCTGCGCACCGGCCAGAGCCGGCGCGTCAGCGTCGAGAAATCGGTGGGCTGATCGAACTCGTCCACGGCGTCGCCAAACGTACGCAGCCCCTGTCGGCTCGCAAACCACGTTTCGCCCCGGAGCTCCTAAGGCGCTCTCGGTGGCTGCTTCCGGTTGCCGCGCTTGGTGCCGCAGCGGATCAGCTAGAAACTGGTGCGATGATCAGCGCCCGAACCGTGACTCGACCCATGCTCGCCTCGATCTTCGTCGTCGGCGGCTACCACGCATTCGCCGACCCGGCGAAGCGGGCAAAGGCGGCCGAGCACCTGCTCGAGCCGCTCGGCGCTCGGCTTCGCCGCGCCGGCCTGCCCGACGATCCCGAGACACTCGTGAAGGCGAACGGCCTGACGCAGATGGTCGCAGGAGCGTTGCTGGCGACCAACATCCTCGCCCGACCGGCGGCGCTTGCGTTGACGGCCACGCTCGTTCCCGCCAGTGTCGGTGCACATGCGTTCTGGCGCGAGCAGGGCGAAGAGCGCACCGCACAGCGGACGCTGTTCCTGAAGAACGTCGCCATCGCCGGTGGCCTCGTGACGGCCGCGCTCGACACCGGCGGCCGCCCGTCGGTCTTCTGGACCACTAAGCGTGCAGCCCGTCGAGCAGCCGGTGCCGTCGCCGATCGTGCGGGCGACCTCTCCGAGGCCCTGCCCTCTCGCAGCTGAAGCTCGGCCGCGCGTCAAAACTGACGGCCGAGTACCGCCATCACGAGATTGACCTGCGTCGTCAGCTCGTCGGGCACGAGCGTGAGCTCCGGTGCGTCCGGCGCCTCGTAGGGATCGTCGATCCCGGTCATCCCCTTCAACTCGCCTGCCCTGGCGCGGGCGTACAGACCCTTCGGGTCGCGTTGCTCGCACAGCTCCAGCGGCGTGTCGACGAACACCTCGACGAAATCGAGGTCGGCGACCTCGTGCGCTGCACGCGCCCGATCGCGATCAACGCGATACGGCGAGATCACGGGCACGAGCACCACGAGCCCGCTGTCCGCCATCAACCTCGCCACTTCGCCGACACGGCGGATGTTCTCGCTGCGATCGGCTGCCGAGAACCCGAGGTCGGCGTTGAGACCGTGCCGCACGTTGTCGCCGTCGAGCAGGTAGGCCATCGTCCCGGCAGCTCCAAGTCGCTCGGCAACGGCGTTGGCGACCGTCGACTTCCCCGAACCCGACAGTCCGGTGAACCACACGGTCGCGCCGCGCACGCCGTGGGCCGCCCACCGATCGGCCCGCGAGACGGTCGTCTCGTGCCACACGATGTTGTCAGCCATGATCGAACTCCGGGAACGCTAGATCCCAGTGCGGATCATCCCGCCGGCGACGGTCAGGTTCGTCGACTCGTCGATCAGGATGAAGCTGCCGGTGGCCCGGTTGCGACGGTAGTCGTCGGCGAACAGCGGCTGCATCGTGCGCAGCGTCACCCTGCCGACCTCGTTGAGCGCCAGCGACGTCGCCTCGGTGTCGCGGTGCATCGAGTTGATGTCGAGTCGGTAGCGGAGGTCGGTCACCATCGCCCGCACAGACCTCGTCGTGTGCTTGAGCGTGAAGATCGTGCGTGGGTTGAGCACGGCCGTCGAGTCCATCCAGGCGATCATGGCCTCGATGTCCTGGGTGACCATCGGCTGGTTGTTCGGCCGGCAGATCATGTCGCCGCGAGAGATGTCGAGGTCGTCCGACAACGTGATCGTGACCGACTGCGGTGGCCGGG
>JALZNU010000226.1 GCA_030857495.1 Actinomycetota bacterium
CCGCGACGGCCAGCACGGTCAGCGGCACGCCCTGCACGCACGCGCCAGCGGCGACGAGCAACGGTCCGGTGATCACGGCCGCCAACCAGATGAGCCATGCTGCAGTGGCAACCGCGACATAGCCGACGGGCGGTCGAAGAGGGACGCGGACCTCGTCGCCGTACGCCGAGGCCTGCACCATCTCGATGCCGACCTCCGGCGTACAGCACAGCGCCGTAGCCACGGCAGCGGCCGCCGCCGAGACGAGCGATGCGCTGGCGGACGCCCCTCCGCCGAGTGCCGCCAGCCATACGCCGATCGAGCTCGGCACGAGCACCCGCACCGCGGTCAGCGACACGGTCGAGGCCACGACGCAGGCGACCGCAGCGATGCCCCATCCGAGCCAGATGCCGCCGAGGGCGACCACACGCACCGCGCTCGACCGCCCATCGAGCGCCTCGGCGACCGCCTGGCCGACCGTGACGGCGACGACGATCCATGCTGTCGGTAGCAGCCAGCGCACGATCGTGCGAACGGTGGGACGACGGGCGGCCACAGCACGAGATTTGCCGATCGGACGCCCGCCGCACCAACGTGGCGCTCGCGAGCGCACTCGACTCGCCCGGACCGGGAGCGACGTGGCTGAATGAGACCACGCCGCACCGGTCGAGTTGAGACCTGCATGCGACGTGGAGCCGAGGGAGCGAGAAGTGGACGGTGAAGACCTGAACGGCGGCGTCGAGCACGTCTTCGGTCCGCGCTCGACCACCGCAATCGGATCGCTGCCGCACCGCGATCCCGTCGGGGCGGCGACATGCGCCTTCGCTGCGACCACGCTCCCGTGCATCCCGTCCCTGCCGCGCCGCTCACCCGCAGAGGGCATGGTCGCCCAGGCCGTCGGCTCGCTACCCGGCGTCACGCTGGGCCAGTACGGCAGCATCTCGATCGACCCGTCACGCTTCGGGAGCGACATCGTGGTCGGCGCCGACCTGCGCGGCGAATCGTTCGGTGGGCTACGGGCATTCCTCGATCTGGCCGCGCGACGTGACCATCGCGGGCCCGTGAAGTGGCAGTTCATCGGTCCGGTGACGCTCGGGTTGTCGCTGCGCCGCGCGGGCGCACCCAGCTCCGTCGCCTTCCGGCTCGCGGTCAACGCCGTCCGTGCCCACCTCGACGCCATTGCCACCGCCGTCGCCTGCCGGCTGCCCCACAGCCGCCAGATCGTGCTCGTCGACGAACCCTCGTTCGGGTCGCTGATGACGTCGAGCTTCCCGATCGCACCCGACGTCGCCATCGACCTCGTGTCGGAGGCGATGTCGGTGCTGGAGCACCGCGCCGTCGTCGGCCTGCACTGCTGCGATCGTGCCGACATCCCGTCCCTGTTGGCGACGGGCCCACGGCTGCTGTCGCTCCCTGTGACGAGCGCCGTGCCCGACGCCGCCGGCTACCTCCAGCGCTACCTCGACCGTGGTGGCGTGGTGGTGTGGGGCGCCGTCGCCACGGACGGGCCGGTGCTCAACACACCCGATCGATCGTGGCGTGCACTGGCCGGCGTGTGGCGCGATCTCGTCGAGCGCGGCGTCGATGCCGATGCACTCGTGCAGCGCTCGATCATCTCGCCGCAGTGTGGTCTCGGGTTGCACAGCCGGGCGGCGGCGCAGCGCGTGCTGGAGCTCACCTCCGAGCTCGCCGAGCGGGTGGCGGCGGAGTCGCGTGCCGGCCTGAACCGCTGACGAACGCCTCTCTACACTGACTGCTCGATGACGGACGCGAGTGAGGGCAGCGAGGAACCGGCGATCGACCCGGCGGGCCTGCTCGCCACGCTGCGCGAGCAGGTCGCGTACCACAACCGCCGCTACCACGAACGGGACGCGCCGGAGATCCCCGACGCGGAGTACGACCTGCTCGTCCGCGAGCTGGCGCGGGTCGAGTCGGAGCACCCCGAGCTGGCCGACGAGTCGTCACCGAGTGGCGCCGTCGGGGGCGCGCCGAGCGAGACGTTCTCACCCGTGCGTCACTCCGTGCCGATGACGAGCCTCGACAACGCGATGGATCAGCCGGAGCTGGCTGCCTGGGGTGAGCGCGTGAAACGTGCGCTCGGCGGCGAGATGCCGAGGGTCGTCTGCGAGCTCAAGATCGACGGTCTCGCCGTCACCGTGCGCTACGAGGACGGCCGATACGTGCAAGCGGCGACACGCGGCGACGGTCGCGTGGGAGAGGACGTGACAGCCAACGTCGCCACGATCGCTGACATTCCACGACGGTTGACGGCCGCACCAGGCGGAGCCGGCGTGCCCGACGTACTGGAGGTGCGCGGCGAGGTGTACATGTCGGTGGCATCGTTCGAGGCCCTCAACGCTGCCGCCGACGAAGCCGGCACGCGCCGGTTCGTCAACCCGCGCAACGCCGCAGCGGGCAGTCTTCGCCAGAAGGACGCCGCCGTCACTGCACACCGCCAGCTCTCGTTCTGGGCGTACCAGTTGGGCGAGGTGCGAGGTGGGCCGAAGCTCGGCACGCACCGCGAGTCGTTGGCGCTGGTCGACGCCGCCGGTTTGGCCGTCAACCCCAACATCGTCGAGCTCGACGATCTCGAAGACGTGCTCGCCCACTGTCGCCACTGGGAGCAGCACCGCCACGATCTCGACTACGAGATCGACGGCGTGGTCATCAAGGTCGACGACCTCGCGTTGCGCCAGGAGCTCGGCGCCACCTCACGCGCGCCACGGTGGGCGATCGCCTTCAAGTTCCCGCCCGAGGAGCGCACCACGAGGCTCGAGGACATCCAGGTGTCCGTCGGGCGCACGGGACGGGCGACACCGTTCGCCGTGCTGGAGCCGATCTTCGTCGGCGGATCGACCGTGGGGCTCGCCACGCTGCACAACGAGGACCAGGTGGTGGCGAAGGACGTGCGACCCGGCGACACCGTCATCGTCCGCAAGGCCGGCGACGTCATCCCCGAGGTCGTCGGACCCGTGCTCGCCGCCCGGCCGCCCGACAGCACGCCGTGGACGTTCCCCGTCACGTGCCCCTGCCCGCTGGCCAGCACGCTCGTGCGCCTCGAGGGCGAAGCCGACACCCGCTGCGTCGAGCCGGCCTGCGGGGTCCAGCGCGACGAGCAGGTGAGCCACTTCGGTTCGCGCGGCGCGCTCGACATCGAGGGGCTCGGCCACCGCACCGTGGCGCAACTCACGTCGTCGGGTCTCGTCAATGACGCCGCCGACATCTTCACGCTGACCGTCGACCAGATCGAGGCGCTGGAGGGGTTCGCTCGTCCGAGCGCCGAGAAGCTGCTCGCCGCCATCGATGCGGCGCGCCATCAGCCGCTCGCCCGCCTGCTCGTCGCGCTCGGGATCCGCCACGTCGGACCCACGGCTGCCGTCGCCCTGGCGTCCGAGTTCGGCACGGCCGACGCGCTGATGGTGGCCAGCGAGGAGGCGCTCGCCGAGGTCGAGGGGATCGGCGCCACGATCGCCAACTCGATCGTCACCTGGTTCTCGCTCGAGTCGAACCGGGAGTTCATCGAACGGCTGCGCGCCGGCGGGATGGAGCTCGGCAGCGAGGTCGATGCCCACGCCACCGCCGAGCGGATCGATCAGGTGCTCGCCGGCAAGTCGGTCGTCGTGACGGGCACGCTGTCGGAACTCTCACGCGACGACGCCGCCGCCGAGATCCTCGCCAGGGGCGGAAAGAACCCCGGCTCGGTGAGCGCCAAGACGTTCGCCGTCGTCGTCGGTGACGGACCGGGCGCCTCCAAGGTGAGTGCCGCCG
>JALZNU010000227.1 GCA_030857495.1 Actinomycetota bacterium
GTCGCCCTCGCGCCAGGCGTGCACGCGCGTGCCGACCGCGCTGACGACCCCCGCATACTCCAGGCCGGGGATCTCGGGCGTGCGCCCGCTCGGGTCGGGGTAGAGACCCATGCGCTGCAACAGGTCGGCGCGGTTGAGAGCGGTCGATCGCACGGCGACGACGATCTCGTCGGGACCCGGCACGGGATCGTCGACGTCCTCGACCACGAGGACATCGGCGTCCCCGTACTCGGGGATCACGACGGCCCTCACGAGCCGCTGCGGAACTGCACCGCCCAGCGCTGCGCGACGAGGGGACGGACCAGCTCGGCGATGACCTTCTGGTGCTCGGGGTGGTCGCGGTACGTCGCCCACGCCTCCTCGTCGGCGAAGTCGCCGACGACGGCGAATTGCGCGTTGTCGCCGGCGAGGCCGAGGTCGGCGCCGACGCGGTAGCCACTGATCTCGGGGATCAGCGACGGCAACGAGGCAAGCGCGCTCTTCACGGTGGCGATCTGCTCGGGCGTGGCGTCGTCGACCCACCGGAACAGCACGACGTGCCGGATGCCGGTCACGGGCGGCACGAAGGCGTGACGCCGGTAGAAGCGCAGCTCGTCGACGCTGTCGCGGATGTCGTCCAGCGCCCGGTGCGTCCCCTCCTTGCGTGGCCGCTCGTCCCACACCGGCCGGTACCAGCGCTTGACGAGCTCCTTGACACTAGACACGTCGACGGACCGGTAGTGCAGGTGCTGTTCGATCTCTGGGAGAGAGGCCGCGAGGAACCGGCGATCGGTGCCGATCGAGTTGCCGCACAGCGGGACGGTGCGCGGCACCGGCGCGTACGCCCGGATGAACTCGTACGTCGCCGCCCCGGCGTCCTGCAGCGTCACCTGGGACGAGCGAATGGCCTCGAGCAGGCCGGAGCGCGTGTGCATGCCGGCCACGAACGGATCCATCTTGTCGAGGACGTCGTCGGGCTGGTAGATGACGAGGTCAGGCCCCTCGGCCACGATGTCCAGGTCGTCGTCGGTGACAAGGGTGGCGATCTCGACGATGACGTCCTGCTGGTGATCGAGTCCCGTCATCTCCAGATCCATCCAGACGAGCATCAGCGTGTCCCGGGATGTACGAACAACTCCATCACGTCGGACAGCATCGCACGCGAACGGGCGCGGCGTCTCAGGGCGCGAGTCGGGTGACCGTCCACGTGTCGCCGGCGCGTTCGAAGCGGAGCCGATCGTGGAGGCGGTCGCGCTGGCCCTGCCAGAACTCGACAGTGTCGGCCAGGATCCGCCAACCGCCCCACTGCGGCGGCCGCGGCACGTCACGTCCCTCGAAGCGTTGCTCGGCGGCGGCGACGAGCGCGACGAGCGCATCGCGGTCGGGTAGCTCGCCACTCTGCGGCGATGCCCAGGCGCCGATCTGACTGCCCCTCGGCCGGGTCGAGAAGTAGGCGTCGCTCTGGTGGGCGTCGACGCGTTCGACTGCGCCACGGAAGCGAACCTGGCGGTGCAGCGTCACCCACGTGACGACGCCGGCAGCCACGGGACGGGCGTCGAGCTGGGTGCTCTTGGCACTCTCGTAGCTGGTGTAGAACACGGGCCCGCGATCATCGATGTCCCGCAACAGCACGACTCGTGCGTCGGGTGCCCCATTGTCGTCCACGGTGGCGACGATCATCGCGTCGGGTTCGGGCACGTCGGCGGCGAGCGCGTCGGCGTACCAGCGCTGCCACTGCTCGAAGGGCGTGGCAGCGAGATCGCCGACGTCGAACGCATCGGACTGGTACTGCACGTGCTCGCGCGGCGTGGTCATCGGACCGACCGCCTCAGCTCGAGACCGGAACGGCGATCCGCGTCGCCCCGCGCGTGTACGGGTGCAGCACGCCGGGGATCAGCACGGACCCGTCGGGCTGGCGACAGTGCTCGAGGATCGCGGCCCACACGCGTGGCACGGCGAGCGCCGAACCGTTGAGCGTGTGGGCGATCTCGGTGCCCTTGCGCTGCTGCTCGCCGTCGCGCGGCTCGCGCCGCACGCGGATGTCGGCGCGCCGGGCCTGGTAGTCGCTGAACCAGCTGACCGACGAGACCTCGAGCCACTGTTCGGCACCGGGCGCGTAGACCTCGATGTCGAGGCTGCGGTGATGGCTCTGGCCGAGGTCGCCGGTGCAGATCTCGATCACGCGATACGGCAGGCCGAGCCCGGCAATGGTCGCCTCTGCCCTCGCGACCATGTCGTCGAGCAACGCCGGAGCCTGCTCGGGCGTGCACACGGCGAGGATCTCGACCTTGTCGAACTCGTGGACGCGCAGCATGCCCCGCGTGTCTCGGCCTGCCGATCCGGCTTCGCGCCGGTAGCAGGGGGTCGCCGCCATCATCCGGATCGGGAGGGACGCCTCGGGCACGATCTCGCCGCCGTAGAGCGACGTGAGCGGCACCTCGGCCGTCGGGATGCACCAGAGGTCGTCGCTGACGATGTGGTAGGCGTCGTCGGCGAACTTCGGCAGTTGGCCGCTCGCCGTCAACGTCGCCGAGGTGACGAGCGACGGTGGGCGGACCTCCTCGAAGGCGTCGGCGTTGCAGTCGAGGGCGTACTGGCACAGCGCCCTGGCGAGCGTCGCGCCGAGGCCACGCTGCAGGTTGAACATCGCACCGCTGATCTTCACCGCGCGTTCGGCGTCGAGGATGCCGAGCGCGGCGCCGGTCTCCCAGTGCGGCACGCGCTGGTGCGGGGCGAACTCGTCCGGCATCCCAACCGGCCCCGTGACCACCGGGTTGTCGACGCCACTCGTGCCGTCGGGCACATCCGCATGCGGCACGTTGGGAATCCCGAGCAGGAGGCTCCGAACACTTCGGCCGGCCAGCTCGGCAGCGTCCGACTCTCGACTCTCGTCGTTTCTCAGCTCACGGCTCTGCTCTCGAAGGCGACCGAGCTTCTCGTTGTCGCGCGGCTCGCCACTTCGCATGAGTTCGCCGATCGCCTTCGAGATCTCGTTGATGCGCTTGCGATAGATCTCTGCCGAAGCATTCTGCGAGAGGTGGTGCTCGTCGTACTTGATCAGCTCCTCGAGGTCGTGGAGCGCGGAGTCCGAGTGGCGGCGTGCGAGCGCCGTCCGGAACGAATCCGGGTTCGCTCGCAACGCTCGGAGGTCGATCACGCCACGAAGCTACCCGGCGTGCGAACAACACTTCCTGGGCAGCCGCGCCAGCAGCGAATCCGACGGTACGGGTCGATTGGTAGTGGGAGACTCTCCAGCGGTGAACCGCGATCTCGAGCTTGCCTTCCATCTCGCTGATCTCGCGGACGCGCAGACCCTGCGCTACTGGAGCTCGAAGGGCGTCGGCTACACGGCGAAGCCCGACGGGAGTGCAGTGACCGAAGCGGACGTCGCTGCTGAGCGAGCGCTACTCGATGCTGTGCGACAGTCGCGACCGGATGACGGCTTCCTCGGTGAGGAGGTCGGCGAGCATCCAGGTCCTTCGCGTCGCCGGTGGATCGTCGACGGAATCGACGGAACGAGGTACTTCGCAGCGGGCCGATTGGAATGGGGCACGCTGATCGCTCTGGAGTGCGATGGCAAGATCACCCTCGGCTTGTCGTCAAGTCCGGCCCAGGATCGGAGATGGTGGGCCACGAAGGGACAAGGCACCTTTACCGGACAGGCGAGGAGCCCGTCCACCGGCAGACGCGTCCACGTCTCGACCCGACGTAGCACGAGCGCAGACCGTGTCGTCACCCTTCCCGCTCACGGCGCC